>CAMCEP010000270.1 GCA_945873675.1 Asaia bogorensis | reverse complement strand
ATGGTGCTTCTCCATCCGGCTTGGTGCTAGCCAGGAATGCCCTGGGGACGCCGTTCTAAGGGCTTAGGCTAACCAAAGCCCCCCGCCCCGGCAAGCATGCGCTGGCTTGCCCGCCCCCCTGGCGCTGTCTAGCCTGCCCCATCCGCCGGGGCGCGCCGCTTTCGGCAGCAATGAAGACAAGGAAATAAGCATGAGCACGCCCAAGAAACAGCGCTTCCCCGAATTGACGCGCGAGAGCATGAGCGCGGAGCAACGCGCCGCAGCCGAGGGCATCATCAAAGGCCCGCGCGGCGGGCTGCGTGGCCCCTTCAATGCCTGGCTGCGCAGCCCGGTTTTTGCGGATAGGATGCAGAAGGTCGGTGAGTATCTGCGCTTCAACAGCTCCATCCCCGCCGATTTGAATGAATTCGCCATTCTGGTCACGGCGCGGGTCTGGACCAGCCAGTATGAATGGTATGCGCATCATGCCATGGCGATGAAGGCCGGCTTGCCGCCTGCGATTGCAGCTGACCTTGCCGAAGGTCGCCGCCCCGCGGGCATGACGGAAGATCAACGCCTGGTCTATGAATTCTGCACTGAACTGCACCGTGACCACGGCGTTTCCGACGCCACCTTTGCCGCCACGGCGGCGCGCTTCGGTGAACAGGGTGTGGTCGATTTGATTGCCGTGAGCGGCTATTACGTCACCGTATCCATGACGCTGAATGTGGGAGAAGTGCAAATCCCACCGGAGGCAACACCGCTGCCGCCCTTGCCTAAAGCATAGGAAAGCAATGGGGCGGCGTACTACCGCCCCACGCGCGTTGTATCAGCTACGCGTCAGCGAGCATCCGCCATCCGCCATGGAACGGAAGGAATCGTCAGCAGTGCTCGTCTGCAAGAGCTTGTAATAGTCGTGCTTGTGCTTGCTTTCAGCAGGCGTCTTCACTTCAAACAAATAAGCCGGGTGGAGCTTGCGACCATCAGCACGGATAGTGCCGCGGCCAAAGGCGTCGTCTTGAGTGGGCATCGCCTTCATGCGCTCCACAACTGCGCGCCCATTGGCCTTCGCAGGGCCTACGCCCAATTCGGCAACGGCTTTCAAATAATGCAGGGTTGCCGAATAATCGCCAGCCTGCGCCATGGTTACCGGAGTATCCACACCAGAATTGGCAAGGACGCGCCGCGCGAGATTTCGCGTTTGGTCATTCATGTCCCAATAATAGGAAGCGGTACAAACCAGACCCTGCGCGGTTTCAAGACCAAGCGCATGCACATCTGTGATGAACATGAGCATAGACGCAAGCTTGATGCCCCGGCGTGTAATGCCGAATTCCGCCGCCTGCTTAATGCAGTTGCTGGTATCAGTACCAGCATTGGCAAGGCCAATCACCTTCGCGCGGCTGGCTTGCGCCTGCAGAATAAAGGAGGAGAAATCCGTGGTCCCTGGGAAGGGCGTGCGCACCTGCCCAACAACCCGCCCACCAGCTGCGCGCACAAAGGCTGCCGTATCGCGTTCCAGCGCATGACCAAAGGCGTAATCCGCTGTGATAAAGAACCAGCTATCACCACCAGCTCGCACCATGGCGGCACCAGTAGATTTTGCCAGCATATAGGTATCATAGACCCAATGGATGGTATTGGCGTTGCACGCGCTGCCCGAAAGGTCCGATGTCGCGGTGGAAGTGGCTATCGCAACTTTGTTCTTCTCACGCGCCAGGGAGGAAACCGCCAAGGCAACCGAAGAAGCGGCAAGATTCAGCACCATATCCACGCCGTCGCGGTCAAACCATTGCCGGCTGATATTCACACCGACATCAGGACGGTTCTGATGGTCAGCCACGACAAGCTCAACATTAAGCCCGCGGGCAGCCATCATTTCCTGCATGGCAAGACGTGTGGCAGAGATGCTATTCGGGCCATTCAGATCGCGATACGGGCCGGACATATCGGATAGCAACCCGATCTTCACGGTATTGGCGGCTTGCGCGCGCGCGCTGCTCCAAGGTAGCCCACCCAAGGCCACTGCGCCGCCCGTAGCGGCAAGAACTGAACGTCTTTCTATGGTCATGATGCTTCCTTCTTCTCCCTGTTGCCTGGCGGCTTCCCCAGGCGGGTGCGTCTTACCCCAGTCGCGCCTTGAAATCCATGCCTATTCCGCCGCCATTCGGCTCGCGGGTGGCCGGAAGGCCGGGATCACGTGCTGGGCGAAAAGCGTCAGGCTGCGCAGGATTTTCTCATGCCCGTAATAGGGCGGGTAATGCAGCAGCAGGCTGGTCATGCCCGTCCGTGCCTGCAAGGCGCGGAGCTTCGCAATCACCGTGGTTGGGCTGCCATGCAGCAGCGTGGTTTCCGCCAGCACGCCGTAATCCAGCGCCTGGCCTTTCTCAGATACTGAACCAAGGTATCCGCTGGTGCCAGAGCTGTTGAAATTGCCGATATGGCGCAGGATGTATTCTTCCGTATCGGCCCGCGCCTGTTCATCCGTATCCGCCACATAGACCATGCGCGCGATATCAATATGACCGGCCGCCGGATTATTGCGCTGCGGCGATGGCGCGGTGGCGAGCGCTTCGCGATAAATCTTGGCTTGCTCGGAAAGAGTTTCAATCCCAGGTAGAGTGCTCAGCATCAACCCGAAGCCATTGCGCCCGGCATAGGCGATGGAACGATCCGTCCCGCCCGCCATATACAGCGGCGGATGCGGAAGCTGGACCGGCACGGGCAGCATTTCATATTGCCCTTCCACCTTGCCCTTGAAGAACTTGCCATCATGCGTCCAACGCCGGCGATGGAAGCCATCAAAAATCAGCTTGACGCTTTCTTCCACAATATCGCGCCGCGCTTCAAAATCCTTGCCCAGACCTTCAAACTCATAAGGCCGGTAACCGCTGCCAAGGCCCAGCATCACACGGCCATTGGAAAGCACATCCACGAAAGCCGTATTTTCTACCACGCGGATCGGGTCATAAAGCGGCAGCGTAATCACGCCGGCAGCCAGCTTGATTCGGCTGGTGCGCGCCGCGAGGTAGGACATATACACAAAGCAATCCGGCATGATGCCGTAAGTGGTGCTGAAGTGATGCTCCGCGATCCAGGCCGTATCATAGCCCAGCGCTTCGGCGCGCAGGATTTCCTCAGTGGTGCGCGCAGTGACGCCCTGATGCGGATAGGGTTCTTCCACCGGGTTGGGGTGGCTGGTCATCAGAATGCCGAATTCCATTTTTGCTTCCTCCTGCCACGATGCTCTTTTTGGCCTCAGCCGCCGGCTTCCTTGGGGGTGGCGCGCACTTCAATGCCCGCCAGTTTTTCCATATGCTGAATGGTGGAAACGAAATCCTCTGGCCCGGAACCCATGGCCAATGCCATGGAAAGATACTGCCGCGCTGCGGGCCCCATGAACATGGGTACGCCAAAGCGTTCGGCTTCTTCCAGGCACAGTTTTACATCCTTGTGCATCAGGCCCGCCGCGAAGCGTACCGGGAAACCCTGCGCGCGTTCCGTAATGGCCTGCGGCACGCGCTTTTCCGACATGAAGGAACGCCCGCTGGAGGCATTCAGCACGTCAAACATCAGCTTGGTATCAAGACCTGCTTTGGCACCCAACACCATGCCTTCAAGACAGGCTAGCGTATTGCTGGCGAGGATCACGTTATTCACCAGCTTCATGGTCTGCCCAAGGCCAGGTTCTGCGCCAAGGTAGAAGATATTCTGCCCAATCTGCTTGAGCACAGGCTCCACGGCTTTTTGCGATGCCGAATCGCCCGATGTCATGATGGCGAGTGTACCGGCCTCGGCGCCCGAAACACCGCCGCTGACTGGCCCATCAATCAAATGAATGCCCTTGGCGGCCAAGCCTTCCGCTACGCGCCGCGCAACCGTAGGGCCGGTGGTGGAAAGATCCACCACAATCTTCGCCATGCTGCCCTGCACCAGCCCATCCGCTCCAAGCGCCACAGCTTCCACCGCCGCCGGTGTCGGCAGGCTCAGCAGCACCGCATCGCATTTATCCGCGACATCGCGCGCGCTGGTCGCGGCCGTGGCACCCATGGCCGTGAGGGAAGCCACTGCCTTCTGATCAAGATCATGCACCACCAGCGCATGGCCGGCCTTCACCAGGCGCCGCGCCATGACGCCACCAATATTCCCAAGGCCGATAAAACCAAGCTTCATGACATTCCTCA
>CAMCEP010000269.1 GCA_945873675.1 Asaia bogorensis | reverse complement strand
GATTGGCGCGAAGACGCAGCGCGGCGCGATTTCACCATCAATGCCATGTCGCTCGGCGCTGATGGCGTGCTGCATGATTATTTCGGCGGGCGCGCAGATCTGGCGCATGGGCTGGTGCGTTTCGTTGGTGATCCTGCCACGCGTTTGGCTGAGGATTATCTGCGCCTGCTGCGCTTCTTTCGCTTCCATGCGCGCTACGGCAAGGGCGCACCTGATGCGGCAGCTTTGCACGCAATACGTGCTGCCATCCCCGGCCTTGCGCGGCTTTCCGTTGAGCGCATCTGGATGGAAATCAAGCGCATCCTGATGGTGGCGGAACCCGTGCCGGCGCTGCGCCTGATGGCAGAGCTTGGCGTTCTGCCCGCCATCCTGCCGGAAATTGTCGCCCCTGATCTTGATTGCCTTGCGCGGTTGGTCGCACTTGACGCCCCGGCTGAACCATTGCTGCGGTTGGCCGCCCTTGGCGGCGCAGCACCGGGCTTGGCTGCTCGGTTGAAGCTTTCAACGGCCGAGACACGCGCGTTGCGTTTCTTGCAGCAAGCCGAGACACCCAACGTGACGGTTGATGCGGCAGAATTTCGCCGCTGGCGCGCGCGCCATGCGCCGGAGATGCAGGCAGCCGCGCTATGGTTGGCGGATGCGCGTGATGGCGCCGCACCACTTCGCGCCACGCTGCGTGCCACTTTGCACGCCGAAGCCGCGCCCGTCTTTCCCTTGCAAGGGCGCGATCTTTTGGCAGAAGGCGCTTCCCCCGGCCCCGCGCTTGGCGCGTTATTGGCGCGGGTTGAAGCCTTTTGGATCGCAGGCGGCTGCGTGGCGGACCTCGCCGCTTGCCTTGCCGAGGCAAAACGACTGATGGCGCGCCCCTGAAAGGTGCTTACCCCGGCAGCATTTTGCCGGGGTTCATCAGGCTTTCAGGATCAATCGCGCCCTTGATGGCGCGCATCACATCCAAAGCCACCGGGTCCTTCAGCGATGCCATGGCGTGGCGCTTGGATTGGCCAATGCCATGTTCCGCGCTGAAGCTGCCGCCCATATCCACCGCGATGCTATTGACCAGCGCTTCAAGCCCCGCCGCGCGGGATACCCAATCCTTATAGTCCATGCCCTTCGGCGCCCCCATGCCCAGATGGATATTCCCATCCCCCGCATGGCCGATCATGAACAACTCGCCTTCCGGCCAATTGGCCACCAATTCTTTTTCAACGCGCGCCAGGAAGCGCGGCACGGATGAAACCGGCACAGCGGTATCGGTGCCGACATAAGGCCCGTTGCGGCGCTGGCAATCTGGGTAGTCTTCCCGAATACGCCAGAAGCCGGCGCGCTGATCCTCATTGGCGGCCAGCACGGCATCGGTGCAATCACCGGCCTCCGCCGCTTCCGCCAAAGTATCTTCCAGCATTTCCTTGAGCGGCACAGCCGGATGGGCGGCGGCGATTTCCACCATGACATACCAGGGGCTCTCAAGCGCCATCGGCATGCGCGTGCGCAGCCCATGGCGTTCCACCACCAGCATGCATTCCTTGCGGATCAGTTCAAAGGCAATCACATCCGCGCCCGATTCCAACATGCGCGACAAAAGCGATAGCGCCGCATCGGGCGATGGCACGGCGACAAAGGCGGTCTCAACCCGCTTCAAGGCCGGCACCAGGCGCAGCGCTGCGGCAGTGATGATACCAAGCGTGCCCTCGCCGCCCAGGAACAAATGGCGCAAAGCATAGCCGCTATTATCCTTACGCACGCGCCGCAGATCATTCAGCACGCGCCCATCCGGCAGCACCACTTCCAAGCCCAGCACCAGATCGCGCGCATTGCCCCAGCGAATGGTGCGAATGCCGCCCGCATTGGTGGAAAGCGCGCCGCCCACCATGGCCGAGCCCTGCGCGCCCCAGGAAAGCGGGAAAAGCCGCCCCGCCGCCGCTGCCGCTTCCTGCACATTCTGGATGATGCAGCCCGCTTCCGCGACCAGGGAGAAATCCTTCGCATCCACATCGCGGATGCGGTTCAGCCTCTCAAGGCTCATCACCACCGCAGGCGGGCCGTTATCCTGCACCACCGCCCCGCCACAAAGCCCGGTGCGCCCGCCGGCCGGCACAATGGCAAGCCCGGCGGCGGCACAGGCGCGGACTGCTGCCGACACCTCCTCAACCGAGCCCGGGCGCAGCACGGCGCGCGGCGTGCCCCGATAGGTTCCGCGCCAATCCACCGCGTAAGGGGCGATATCGGCATCCTCAATGAGGCAATTCTTCGGCCCCACAATGGGGGCGAGCAATTCGGCTGCGTTCATGGAAGGAATACTTCCCCCGTTGCGCGCCGGGGTCAAACCGGGTGCTTGACGCCCGTTCATGGGGGCTTCAAGCACACGGCAGAAGTCAGAGAAGGGGTAGAACATGGCGCGTTTTCTGAAGCGGGGCCGGGATGCGGATGCGGTGGCGGAAGATGACGCCAAGGTGCGCGCGACGGTTGAGGGCATTCTGGCCGATATCAAGGCGCGCGGCGATGCCGCAGTGCGGGAGCTTTCCATCCGCTTCGACAAATGGGACCGGCAGAATTTCCGCCTGAGTGAAGGCGAAATCCAGGCCTGCCTTGATCAGCTCACGCCGCGCGACCTGGAAGATATCCGCTTTGCGCAGACCCAGGTGCGCAATTTCGCCGAACATCAAAAAGCGGCTTTGCGCGATATTGAGGTGGAAACCCTGCCCGGCGTGGTGCTCGGCCACCGCAATATCCCGGTCAATTCCGTCGGCTGCTATGTGCCGGGCGGCAAATACCCGCTGCTGGCATCGGCTCATATGTCGGTAGTCACGGCCAAGGTCGCGGGCTGCAAGCGCATCATCACCTGCGCGCCACCATTTGAAGGCCGGCCTGCCCCTGCCATTGTGGCGGCGCAGCATTTGGCCGGCGCGGATGAGATCTATTGCCTGGGCGGCATTCAGGCGGTGGGTGCCATGGCGTTGGGTACGGAAAGCATTTCGCCCGTGGATATGCTGGTCGGCCCCGGCAATGCCTTTGTCGCGGAAGCCAAGCGCCAGCTTTATGGCCGCGTCGGCATTGATCTTTTCGCTGGGCCCACCGAGACCCTGATCATCGCCGATGAGACCGTGGATGGTGAAATCTGCGCGACCGATCTTTTGGGCCAGGCCGAACACGGGCCAAATTCGCCGGCGGTGCTGCTGACCACTTCGGAGAAACTGGCGCGCGATACAATGGCCGAGGTTGAACGCCTGCTTACTATCCTGCCCACCGCCGCCATCGCCCGCAAAGCCTGGGAAGATTATGGCGAGGTCATCATCTGCGACAGTGAAGATGAAATGGTAGCGGAGGCGGATCGCATCGCATCCGAACATGTGCAGGTGATGACGCGCGATCCGGATTACTTCCTGAAGCACATGACGAATTACGGCGCGCTGTTCCTGGGCCCACGCACCAATGTTTCCTATGGCGATAAGGTGATTGGCACCAACCATACTTTGCCCACAAAAAAATCCGCGCGCTACACGGGCGGGCTTTGGGTTGGCAAATTCATGAAGACCTGCACCTATCAGCGTGTGCTGACGGATGAGGCTTCCACCATGATCGGCGAATATTGTTCCCGGCTTTGCATGCTGGAAGGTTTCGCGGGCCATGCGGAACAGGCGAATATCCGCCTGAGGCGCTATGGTGGGCGCAATATCCCGTATGCGACTGCGGCGGATTGAAAGCGGGCGGCGCTGAAGGCGAGCCCGCCATGGGAAGGGAGCATGGCATACGCATACGCCAGGCCAAGGCTGAAGATGTCGGCGCGGCTTCGGCCTTGCTCTATTCGGCTGGGCCGGAAATCTACGACTATATTTTTACCAATGCTGTCCAAACTGCCCAGGGTTTCATTGCGTCAGAATTTCGTTCTGGTACCGGCCATTGCGGCCACCGCGCGGTTCTGGTGGCCGAGCAGCAGGGCAGTATTGTTGGCGTTGCCTGCTTCTTTGACGCGGCGGAGCATAACAGGCTGCAGCGCGGCAGCCTGCGAAACATTCTGTTTTCCTACGGGTTTTGGCGATGCTGGGCGGTTCTGGCCCGCGCGCAACACGCGGCGCCGGTGATCAGCCGTCCTGGTTCAGACGAATTCTGCCTGCGCAACTTCGCGGTCACTGCGGAAAGACGGGGCCAGGGCATTGGCAAGGCGTTGCTAAGACACGGGATCGCCGAAGC
>CAMCEP010000268.1 GCA_945873675.1 Asaia bogorensis | reverse complement strand
GCCGAGGTCATGACAGAGACGACCGCCCACCAGTTCAGCACCGGGAATTGATGCGTAATCACTTGCCGGATGATGTCGCTGAAAAGCCGTGCCTCACTGGAAAGTCGGGTGAAGGATTGAACGACCATCACATTGGAAAGCGCATCCTGCGCGCTTCCGGCCAATTGCGTATGGAGCGATTCCACCTGCCGCTGCGCGCTTTCCGTGCGGCGAATGACAAAGGCCGCGAGGCTTCCGAAAATCACCACTAGGCCAATCAGCAAAAGCCCCAGCCGCCAATTCAAGATTAGGGTCAATGGCAGCAGCACTATGGCCGAAATGAAAGTGGTCAGATGTTCGCGGAAAAAGGACAGCCAAAGCCCGAACAGGTTATCGGCACCCACCAGCATGATTTTCATCAGCCGGCCCGATTGCGTATCCCCATGGAAGGATAGCGGCAGGGACAGCACATGCTGGAAATAATCATGCATGACCTTCAAGCGATTGCGGTGCGCCATGCGGTCAGCAAAAAGCGCCACCGTGACATTGGCGCCAATGGCCGAAAGCCCAACTGCCCCCCAGATAATCAGCAGCGAAAGCGCTTCCGCCCAAACGGCCGATTCCTGCATGCGGTCTGACCGGGAGAGCAGGTCAATCACCCGCCCAAACAGCACCGGTTCCAGGAATTGCAGCCCGGCAATGGCAAGGGCAGCCAAGGCGAGCCCCATCGCCACGGCACGATCTGCCGCCAGCAGCCTCAGCACCCTTCCGTAAAGCCGCAAAAACTCCATGTGAACCCTAACCCTGTCCCGGAACGATCATAGGCGATGAATCGCCCAAACCGAAATACATGGGGAAAGGTTGATCTGTTGGGGTTCACAGGCCACCTTGCCGCCCAACGCAATAACCGGGAGGCTAGAACCATGATCACCCGCCGCAGCTTGGGCGCCCTGGCCCTTGGCGCCGCCCTGCCGCTGCCCGCCTTGGCGCAGGGGCTGTCCAACCGCCCCATTCGCCTGGTTATCCCCTTTACCCCCGCCGGCACCACGGATTTGGTCGGGCGGCTCACGGCTGAGCGCCTTTCGGCCCGGCTGGGCCAACAGGTGGTGGTGGATAACCGCCCCGGCGCTTCGGGCAATGTCGGGGGCGAATTCGTGGCGCGCGCGGAACCAGATGGCCATACGCTGCTGCTGACCACCATCGGCACGGGGGCGATCAATTTCGCCGTTTTCGGCAGCCGCATGCCCTTCAAGGCAGAGGATTTGGCCGCGGTTGGCCTGATGTGCCGCGTGCCCAATGTGCTCATGGCGGCCAATCGCATGCCTATCCGTTCGCTTGCGGATATGGCGCGTGAAGCCAAGGCAAAGCCGGGCGGGCTGAATTACGGCACCGCCGGCATCGCCACTTCCCCCCATGTGGTAATTGAACAAATCCGGCTGGCGCAGGGTATTCAAATCACCCATGTGCCCTTCCGCGGTTCCGCCCCCATGCTGACCGAAATGGTCGCGGAACGCATTGAACTTGGCATGGATAATATCCCATCGGCCCTGACCTTCGTGCGTGAGGGTAAAATCCGCGCCATTGGCGTGACCGGGGCTCAGCGCAGCGCCGTGCTGCCGGATGTGCCGACCATAGCCGAACAGGGCGTCCCGGGGTTTGAGGCGACCGCCTGGTTCGGCGTGCTGGCGCCAAGCGCCACCCCTGCCCCAATCATTGCGCGGCTTGGCGCGGAACTGGATGCGATCGGCAAGGATGCCGATTTCCGCGCCCGCATCGCGGCCTTTGGCGCTGATCCGCCGCGCCTCACGCCCGATGGCGGTTCCAGCCCGGAAAGCTTCGCGGCCTTCATACGGGCCGAAGTCACGCGCTGGGCCGATGTGGTCCGCCAAGCCGATATTCGTGTGGAATAAGGAGCAGAAAATGACCAAGAACATTACCCTGCTGGGACGCCGCATCATCCTGGCTGGCATGGCCGGCGCGCTGGCCGCGCCCGGCATTGCCCGCGCCCAGGCCTTCCCAACCCGCCCCTTGCGGATGGTGATTCCCTTCCCGCCCGCCGGCACCACGGATATTTCCGGGCGCATCCTGGCCGAGCGCCTTTCCGCGCGGCTTGGCCAGCCGATCATCGTGGAAAACCGCGCCGGCGCCACCGGCAATCTGGGCGCTGAAATGGTCGCGCGGTCAGAACCTGATGGCTATACGCTCGTGATGTGCACTATCTCCACCGCGGCGATCAATTATTCGCTCTGGGGTGCGCGCATGACCATCAAGCCCGAGGATTTGGCAGCGGTTGGCCTCGCGATCCGGGTGCCGAATGTGGTTTTCGTGCCCGCCAATTCGCCTTATCGCAGCGTGAGTGATCTGATCGCGGGCGCCAAGGCCAATCCCGGCAAGCTCAATTACGGCAGCAGCGGTTCGGGCGGTTCGCCGCATATGACCATGGAAATGTTCAAGCTGCGCAGCGGCACGGATATCATGCATGTGCCCTTCCGGGGCGCCGGGCCGATGTTGGTGGAGGTGGTGGCAGGGCGCCTCGAATCCGGGTGTGACAATATGCCAAGCTGCATCGGCCATATTCGCGATGGGCGACTGCGCGCCTTGGCGGTGACCAGCAACGTGCGGGCAGCCGCGCTGCCGGATGTGCCAACGCTGGCCGAAGCTGGCATTCGTGATTTTGAAGCCACCGCCTGGTTCGGTGTGCAGGCGCCGGGCCGCACGCCCCGCCCGATCATTGAACGGCTAGGAGCGGAGATTGATGTTATCACGCGCGACCCTGGCTATATCGCGCGCATCGCGGAATTGGGTGGCGCGCCGCCAGCGCTGACCCCCGCCGGGGGCACCAGCCCGCAAAGCTTTGATGCCTTTATCCGGAGTGAAATCACCAAATGGGCCGAGGTAGTAAAGGTTTCCGGCGCCACGGTGGATTGAGGGTTTGGGGTGCTTGCGGGCGCCCCACCCTTGTCTCTAATCTCGTTTTTTCAGCAGGGAGAAATTGAAATGAAGATCAGCAGACGTGGCCTTGGCCAGGGTGTTGCCGCTGCCGCCGGTGGCTTGGCGCTGAGTGGCATTGGCGCCGGGCCAGTGATGGCGCAGCGCAGCGCCAATACGCTGCGTGTCGCCTTCCGCGATGCCGTGCCGAATATTGACCCCTATTTCAACAGCCAGCGCACCGGCATCATTGTTGCGCATCAGGCGATGGATGGGCTGGTGCATCGTGACCCCGATACCTTCCGCAATGTGCCCGCGCTTGCGACCGAATGGGCCTGGCAGGGCAATACAGCCATTGATTTCAAGATCCGCCCAGGCGTGAAGTTCCATGATGGCAGTGATTTCGGCGCTGATGATGTTGTCTATACCATGAATGGCATCGCCGAATTGGGCGGGCGGCTTTCAACGCCCGGGAATTATTCCTGGATCGAGGGCGCTGAAAAGCTGGATGCCAATACGGTACGCATCAAGATGAAGCGGCCCAACCCGGCTGCACTTGATTACCTGGCGATGGTCACACCAATCTGGCCCAAGGCGTATCGTGAACGTGTGGGGCCTGAGGGTTATTCCCGGATGCCGATAAGCACCGGGCCATATCGCTTCACCAAGGTAGATGTCTCGAACGGTGTCGAATACGAACGCTTCGATGGCTATTACCAGGGTGGCCCCAAGGGGCGGCCGGCCATCCAAAAAATCACCGCGCGCTATCTTTCCGATGCCGCCACTGAACTGACTGAATTGCTGGCGCAGCGCGTGGATTGGATCTGGAACATGAATCCAGACAATATCGCCAATGTGAACCGCCTGCCCTTCCTGCAAGCCTTGCAACAGGAAACCATGCGTGTGGGCTACCTTGGCATGGATTCCGCGGGGCGCACGGGCGCAGGCAATCCCATGACGCATCTGAAGGTCAGGCAGGCGATTTTCCACGCCATTGACCGCCAATCCCTAGCCGAAAAGCTGGTGACAGGCGGCGCGCGGGTACCGCCCGCGCCTTGCTACCCATCGCAATTTGGCTGCAATGGCGATATCGCGACGCAGTATGAATTCAACCCGGCCAAGGCGCGGCAATTGCTGGCCGAAGCTGGCTTTGCCAATGGCTTTGACATTGAACTGACATCCTATGTCCAGCCGCGGCAATGGTCCGAAGCGGTGCAGAATTACCTGCAAGCGGTCGGCATTCGTGCGCGCCTGAACCTGATGCAGGTTGCAGCGCAAATCCAAC
>CAMCEP010000267.1 GCA_945873675.1 Asaia bogorensis | reverse complement strand
CCAAAGCCATCGGCATTGGCAGGGGGTTCCACGCGGATCACCTCGGCGCCCCAATCGGCCAAATGGCGCACGCAAGTGGGGCCGGCGCGGGCCAGCGTCAGGTCCAGTATGCGCACGCCAGCAAGCGGTAGCGCGGCTTCGGCGGCAAGTTTGGTGTCTATCGGGCTTTCGGGCATGTCATCCTCCGTCGCGACCAGACTAGGTCGGGCGGGGAGGAAGGGCTAGGGGGCCGCTTCAGCCTATCTGAGGCACTCAAAAAACCCGGTTTCCGTATCAAGCTGGCCATATTCCCGCGCCCGGAAATCATAGCGGGAGACGATGCCAACCACCTTGCCATCGCGTACCACGGGCAAATGGCGGAAGCCGCCATCGGCCATCATATGCAGCGCATCCATGGCATTGCCCTCAGGCGGCAGGCAGATGGGGTGGCGGGTCATGGCCTCTGCCAGGCGGATTTCGGCGCTATCGCGGCCATGGGATAGGAAATGCACCGCATCGCGGCCGGTGAAAATGCCAAGCAGCCGGCCTGCGGGGTCTGTGACCAGCACCGCGCCCACACGACGCCGATGCATCGCCGCGCAGGCTTCCTGTACAGTCGCATCTGGCCCCATGGTGAGCGGATGCTGGTCGCGGACCATTTCTCCCATGCTGCGTACCTGCATGGCTTCCTCCTGTCGTCGTTCTGCAATCTAGGCGAAAGCGCAGCGGCTTTGATTGACCCAACGCAAGTTTGATGGGGTGAAGCCTGCGACCGCCTGTGGCATGAAGCGCCGATGCAGCGCGTTGATCTTGCCCTGGTCTTGGCCGTGGATGCTTCATCCTCCGTGGATCGGGAAGAATTCGACCTGATGATCGGCGGCTATACTGCCGCCTTCCGGGATACGGAGATTGCAGCGGCGCTGCTTTCCGGCCCGGCGGGGGCATCGGCGATAGCTATGTTGTTCTGGTCCGGCCTGGGGGCGCAGGAAATCGCCATTCCCTGGCGGGTTTTGACCACCCCCGCCGATGTGGCGGCGCTGGCCGAGGCCATTGACGCATTGCCCCGCCTGGTGCCGCCGGGCGCGACTGCGCTGGGGGAGGGGGTGGCAGCGGCCCTCGCCCTTTTCGCCTCAGGGCCAAGCCTGGCGCGGCGGATGGTTCTCGATGTCTCGGGCGATGGCGTGCATAATCAGGGCCGCCCGCCTGGGCCGATCCGCGATATCGGCGTCGAGGCCGGCATCACCATCAATGCGCTGGCCGTCTTGAATGAAGAACCCGATCTGATGGCGCATTACGCCGCGGAGGTAATTGGCGGCCCCGCCGCCTTTGTGATGCATTGCCCCGATTATGAAGCTTTCGCCGCCGCCATCCGCGAAAAGTTGCGCCGCGAAATTGCGGGGGTTTTCATTGCCTGATGGGTCTGGCATGGCTTCGCCCATGATGTTGCTCATTCCCGGCCCTGTGCAGACCCGCCCCGAAACCCGTGCCGCCATGGCTCAGGATATCGCGCCCTGGGATCACGGCTTCCGCCCGACCTATGCGCGTATCCGAGAGCGTGTGCGCGCCATCGCCGGCGGCATCGCTGGTGAGCATGTGACGCTACCGCTGCAAGGTTCCGGCCATTTCATCATGGAAGCGGCGATGCGAAGCCTAGTGCCACCGGGGGCGAAGATTTTGATCCCCATGAATGGCGCCTATGCTGATCGTATGGCGCGGCTGGCGCGCGAAGCGGGGCGCCAGGTAGTAACGCTGGACCTGCCCAATACGCGCGGCGCGCGGGCTGAGGATATTGCCCCGGTGCTCGCGGCGGATCCCGATATTGGGCATGTCGCCCTGGTCTATAGCGAAACCGGCAGCGGCATTGTGAATGACGTACCGGGCATTGGCCGCGCGGTGCGGCAAGCCGGGCGGCGTATGCTGGTTGATGCGGTTTCTGCCTTTGGCGCGCTGCCATTCAATTTGGCCGAGCATCCCGAATGTGATGCGCTGATGTTCACATCCGGCAAATGCCTGGAAGGCATGCCGGGCATTGCTTTTGCCGTGGCGCGCATTGAAGCGATCAGGGCCGCATCCGGGCAGGCAGGTTCCTGGTGCATGGATTTGGCGGATGTGCTGGCGCATTCGGAACGCTCGGGTTTTGGTTCAATCCGCTTCACGCCGCCGGTGCAGGTTTTGGCCGCCTTTGATGTGGCGCTGGATTTGTTCGATGCCGAAGGTGGGCAGCAGGCGCGCCATGCGCGTTACCGCGCCAATGCCGATACGCTGTATAATGGTTTCCTTGCCATGGGCATCAAGCCCTATCTGGCCAAAGCGGAACAGGGGCCGATCATTGTCACCGTGCATCAGCCATCCGATCCGCGCTTTGACTTTGCGCGCTTTGTGGAAGCGCTGAAGGTGCGCGGCATATTAATTTGCAATTTCTGGACAACGCCGGAACCGACCATCCGCATAGGCGCGATTGGTGCGCTGACGCCGGAAGACATGCAGCGCGTGCTGGCAATTTTCCGGGAAACCCTGGCTGAGGCTTTGCCTGCGGCAGCTTAGGTTTTCCCCAACCAGCCCTTGACAGCCCGGCGTTGCCATGGCGTTGCAACATCATTCGCTAAGGGGGGCAGAGATGGCCACTGATCTTGATATCGCGCGCGCCGCGACGCTGAAGCCGATTGCGGAAATCGCCAGCCGCGCGGGCATTCCAGCCGATGCGCTGGAGCCTTACGGCAAATACAAGGCCAAGATCGGGCTGGATTTCATCCGTGCCCAATCGGACCGCCCCGATGGCGCTTTGGTACTGGTGACCGGCATCAACCCAACCCCGGCTGGTGAGGGCAAAACCACCACCACCGTTGGCCTGGGCGATGCGCTGAATGCGCTTGGCACACGGACCATGATCTGCCTGCGTGAACCATCCCTTGGTCCCTGTTTTGGCGTTAAGGGCGGGGCGACGGGTGGCGGCTATGCGCAGGTGCTGCCGATGGAAGACATCAACCTGCATTTCACTGGCGATTTCCACGCCATCACCAGCGCCAATAACCTGCTGGCGGCGATGCTCGATAATCACATCTATTGGGGCAATGAACTTGGCCTGGATGCGCGCCGCATTTCCTGGCGCCGCGCGATAGACATGAATGATCGTGCGCTGCGCGGCATTAATTCATCATTGGGCGGTGTTGCCAATGGCTTCCCGCGGGAAGATGGTTTTGACATCACCGTTGCTTCCGAAGTCATGGCGGTGTTTTGCTTGGCGCGCGATTTGCCGGATTTGCAGGAACGCCTGGGCCGCATGGTGGTGGGGCAGACGCGCGATGGGCGGCAAATCACGGCGGCCGATTTGAAGGCCGATGGCGCCATGGCGGCGCTTTTGCGCGACGCTTTCGCCCCCAATCTGGTGCAAACCATCGAGGGTTCCCCTGCGCTGGTGCATGGCGGGCCCTTCGCCAATATCGCCCATGGCTGCAATAGCGTCATGGCCACACGCCTTGGGCTGAAGCTTGCCGATGTTGTGGTGACGGAAGCGGGCTTTGGTGCCGATCTCGGGGCCGAAAAATTCCTTGATATCAAATGCCGTCTGGCAGGGCTGAACCCCTCTGTCTGTGTGATTGTGGCGACCGTGCGCGCGCTGAAGATGCATGGCGGGGTCGCTAAGTCTGACCTTGGGCGGGAAGATGTTGCGGCGGTGACGCGCGGGATCAGCAACCTTGCCCGCCATGTCGAGAATATGGGCAAGTTCGGCCTGCCAGTGGTGGTGGCGCTGAACCGCTTCACCTCGGACACCGATGCGGAAATCGCGGCCGTACAAGCGGCGATCCAGGCGGCGGGGGCGGAAGCCATTCTCTGCACCCATTGGGGCGATGGCGCGAAGGGGGCGGCGGAACTCGCGCGCGCCGTGCAAGCGCGCATCGCGGCGAAATCGGCGCGCTTCGCGCCACTTTATCCCGATGCCATGCCCTTGGCCGATAAAATCCGCACCATCGCGCAGCAAATCTATCGTGCGCGGGATATCGCGCTGCCGGCTGATGTAGCGAAGCGCCTCGCGCGGTTTGAGGAACTCGGCTTTGGCCATCTGCCGGTCTGCATCGCCAAGACGCAATATTCCTTCAGCGCGGACCCCACGAAGCTCGGTGCGCCGATGGATCATGTGCTGCCGGTGCGCGAAGTGCGGCTTTCCGCTGGCGCTGGCTTCATTGTGGCGGTCTGCGGGGACATCATGACCATGCCTGGCCTGCC
>CAMCEP010000266.1 GCA_945873675.1 Asaia bogorensis | reverse complement strand
TGGTGGCGGGGGTTACGGAGACCCCGCAACGCGCGATCCCGAAGCCTTGGCGGCCGATATCCGCGATGGCTATGTCTCCGCCGCAGGGGCGGCGCGTGATTACGGGGTGAAGCCATGAACGCGACAGCACGTATCGGCGTTGATGTCGGTGGCACTTTCACTGATTTCGTATTGCATGATCCCGCGCGCAATCTGGTGGCGACCGGCAAGCGGCTGACGACGCCGGATGATCCATCGGAAGCGATTGTCGCCGGCATTGCGCGGCTGCTGGAGGAAACCGGCCTGAAGCCCGGCGATTTGCACAGTATTGTGCATGGCACGACTCTGGTGACGAATACCATCATTGAACGCACCGGCTGCAAGGTGGGCTTGCTCACCACCGATGGCTTCCGCGATTCCATCGAGATCGGGCGCGAAATCCGCTATGATTTGTATGATCTTTTCCTGGAAGCGCCGCCAACGCTAGTGCCGCGCCATTTGCGCCTGGAAGTGCCCGAGCGCCTGGACGTGCAGGGCAACATATTGCTGCCCTTGGATGAGGCCGCGCTGATCGCCGCAGCGCGCCAATTGGTTGAGGTAGAAAAAGTTGAAGCGCTGGCGATTGGCTTTTTGCATGCCTGGCGCGACCCACGCCATGAACGCCGCGCGGCGGAGGTGATTCGCGGGCTTTATCCTGATCTGCCCATGACGCTTTCTTCCGCCGTGGCGCCGGAAATTCGCGAATTTGAACGCATCAGCACCGCCTGCGCCAATGCCTATGTGCAGCCGCGCATGCAGCGCTATCTGGCGAAGCTTGAAGCATCCCTCGCCGCGATGGGCGTGACGGGGGCGCTTTATGTGATGCTCTCAGGCGGTGGTATTGCTTCCGTGCAGGAGGCGAAGGACTACCCGATCCGGCTGATTGAAAGCGGCCCTGCCGCGGGTGCGATGGCGGCATCATGGCTTGCGCAACGCGCCGGGCTGGATCAGGTGATTTCCTATGATATGGGCGGCACCACGGCCAAGATGTGCCTGATCCAGAATGGCGCGCCGGACCGCAAATTCGATTTCGAAGCTGGGCGTGTGCGGCGCTTTCAAAAGGGTTCCGGCCTGCCCTTGAAAGTCTCCGTGGTGGATATGATCGAAATCGGCGCGGGCGGTGGTTCCATCGCGCGGGTTGATCCCGCTTCAGGCTTGATGAAGGTCGGCCCGCGCAGTGCCGGCGCCAAGCCAGGCCCGATCTGCTACGGGCGCGGCGGTGTTGAGCCCACCGTCACCGATTCCGATCTGGTGCTGGGCCGGCTTGATCCCGCCTATTTCCTGGGTGGCGAAATGGCGCTTGATCTGCCCGCCGTGACGCGCGCCGTGAGTGGTGATCTTTCCGCAAAATTGGGCGTGAGTGCCGATGACGCCGCGCTTGGCATTCGCCGCATTGTGGATGAGACCATGGCAGCGGCAACCCGCATGCATATGGCCGAAAAGGGCCGCGACCCGCGCCGCTTTACGCTGATTGCCTTTGGCGGTGCGGGGCCGGTGCATGCGTGTGATTTGGCAAGGCTGCTGAAGATCAAGCGCGTGTTGGTGCCACTCGGCGCCGGTGTTGCTTCCGCGATTGGCTTTCTGGTGGCACCACCCGCGACTGATTTGGTGCGCAGCCTTGTGGGTCGGTTGGAGAGGCTCGATTGGGCGAAAATTGCCGCACTTTACGCTGAGATGGTCGCGGAAGCGCGCGGGTTGTTGCTGGGGGCCGGCGCTGATCCTGCCGATATCATCTACAAACCGGCAGCGGATATGCGGTATGTCGGCCAGGGGTTTGAAATTCCCGTGCCAATGCCAAGCCTGACGCCCGGCCAGCAGGACATCGCGGCGATTGAAGAGAGTTTCCTGGCCGCTTATCGGGAACGCTTCGGCCGCGCCCTGGATGGGCTGCCGATTGAAGCGCTGACCTGGCGGCTTGCCGCTTCCGCGCCGGGGCGGGATATCGCCATGGAAGGCGCGCAAAAATCTGAAAGCGGCGAAGCGCGACGCGGGACAAGGCGCGCGCTGTTTGAAGGCCATGGCTGGTGCGATTGCGCGGTTTATGACCGATATCGGCTGGCGCCGGGTACTATCTTTGCTGGCCCCGCGCTGGTGGAAGAACGCGAATCAACCTGCGTCATCCCGCCTGGGGCGCAGGTTTCCGTGGACAGGCATCGCAATCTGGTCATTGAATTGGCCTGAACATCAGGGGAGGCTTCCATGCATTCCATCCAACGCCGCGTGGTTTTAGCCGGGCTATTGGCCGCGCCCGCGCTTCGCACAGCTTCCGCGCAGGAGGTTTGGCCGGCGCGCCCGGTACAGATCATCAATCCCTGGCCGGCAGGTGGGTCTTCCGACACCATGGCGCGGCTTTTCGCGCAGCGTTTCAGCCAGGCTTTCGGCCAGCAATTCGTGGTGGATAACCGCGCTGGCGCTTCGGGCACGATTGGGCATGGCGCTGTATCTCGCGCACGGGCGGATGGTTATACGCTACTGTTTGCGACGAACAGCACCTATGCCATCGCGCCCCATCTGATTGACCCACTGCCCTATGATAATCGTGCAGGCTTTACGGGGATCAGCCTGGTGGGGCGCACACCGCAGGCGCTTTGCGTGCATCCTGGCTTGCCGGTGAACAATATCGCCGAATTCCTGGCTTATGTGCGGGCGCGCCCGGATCAGGTTTCCTTCTCCTCAGCCGGGATTGGCGCATCAAGCCATTTGGCGACGGAAATGCTGATGGCGATTGCGGGGCTTAAGATGCTGCATGTGCCCTATCGCGGGGGTGCGCCTTCCATGCAGGCGGTGGTGGCTGGTGAAACGCAGATGTCTTTCATTGATGCGGTGTCATCGCTGCCGCATCGCGCCGCAGGCACGTTGAAATTACTGGCGGTGGGCACCGCGACGCGATCTTCGCTTTTGCCGGAATTGCCAACGCTGGCGGAATCCGGCGTGACGGGGTTTGATTCTTCGACCGACATGGCGCTTTTGGGCCCGGCGGGCCTGCCCGCACCGATTGTGGAACGGCTTAGCAGCGCGGTGCGCGCCGCTGTGGCGGACCCCGCCTTTCGCCAGCAGATGATCACCCAAGGCACTGAGCCGATTGGTGGCAGCCCGGCGGAGTTCCAGGGTTATTGGACGCGGGAGATCGCCAAATGGGGTGAGGTGATCAAAAGCCGGGGGATTCGCGCGCCGGGGTGAGGCGTAAAAAGCATCAACCGAATAGCTGAATAAAAATAGGCATTTGAAAGCCCGAACGGCCAATGTTCTATTTTTGTTCTTGCCAAACGCCTAACGCTGCGGCATCTTTCCCTTGCACCGAATCGAGGCCGCAGGGCCTTGTGGCGGGGCCTAACGAATTTTCTGGTCTCCCTACCATAAGCTGTGGTAGTTGCGACCTAAATCGCGTTATGGTTGAAATAACCACGGATCACTAAACAGCATTAGGGGTGCAGCATGGATAAGGGAAAAGCGCTCGACGCAGCGCTCAGCCAGATCGAAAGGGCCTTCGGCAAGGGCTCCATCATGCGCCTCGGCGCCAAGCAATCCTTGCAGGGGGATATTGAGGTTATATCCTCAGGCTCGCTTGGGCTTGACCTGGCACTTGGCATTGGCGGCCTGCCCAAGGGGCGCATCGTTGAAATCTATGGGCCTGAATCCTCAGGCAAAACCACGCTCGCTTTGCATGTGATTGCGGAAGCGCAGAAGCGCGGCGGCACCTGCGCCTTTGTGGACGCAGAACATGCGCTCGATCCCGGCTATGCCAGGAAGCTTGGCGTGGATGTGGACAACCTGCTGATCAGCCAGCCCGATGCCGGCGAACAGGCGCTTGAAATCGCCGATACGCTGGTGCGTTCCGGCGCAGTTGATGTGCTGGTGGTCGATTCCGTCGCAGCGCTGGTGCCGCGGGCGGAATTGGAAGGTGAAATGGGCGATACCCATGTTGGGCTACATGCACGGCTGATGTCGCAGGCGCTCCGCAAGCTCACGGGTTCGGTTTCCAAATCCAATACGCTGCTGATTTTCCTGAACCAGATCCGCCTCAAGATCGGGGTGATGTTCGGCAATCCGGAAACCACCACGGGCGGTAATGCGCTGAAATTCTACGCGTCAGTCCGCATGGAAATCCGCCGTATCGGCGCCATCAAGGATCGTGATGAGGTGACGGGTAACCATACCCGCGTGAAGGTCGTGAAGAACAAGGTGGCC
>CAMCEP010000265.1 GCA_945873675.1 Asaia bogorensis | reverse complement strand
AAGGGGACGCTTTTGCTCGGCATTGTACCGCCGTTATCGGGCTAAACCTTAAGTGCGAACGATAACAGCCGTGAGGCTGCCGCACTCGCTGCCTAATAGGTAAGCGCGGCTCGGGGGGCGCCGGGCAACAGAAGCCCCCCACTCTTTCCTTTGTGTGCCAAGGGATATAGAGACACCCTGCGATGAGCGAGAAATCCCCCCCGCCCGAAAGCCTGCTTCCCTATGAAGCTTGGACCGAAGACGCGATGCGCGAAGTCGCCTGGCGCGCTTTGGAACATGCCGCCAAACACGGCATGCCGGGGGAGCATCATTTTTACTTGAGCTACCGGACAGATCATCCGGGTGTTGCGATCCCAGGGCACCTCAAGGCGAAATACCCTGAAGAAATCACGATTGTTCTGCAGCACCAATTCGAAGGGCTGTTTGTGGACCGCGTGGCGGAACGCTTTGGCGTGACGCTGCATTTCGGCGGTGCGCCGGCGAAGCTGGTGGTCCCCTTTGGCGCGCTGACCATGTTCCATGATCCACATGTGCGCTTTGGCCTGCGCTTCACGCCAAGCGGGCTGGAGGACGAAAAGGTAGGCCTGCCCCCGATGCCGCAAGCCGCACCGGAGCCTGCCCCCGCACCGGCACCGCCGGGCGAGGTGGTCAGCCTGGATGCCTTCCGCCGCCGCCCGAATAAGGATGGTGGTTAGAGCAGATCACGTTCAGATGGAATCATCTGAACGTGTGAAGATGCTCGAAAAACAACGATGTAGAGCGGGTTGCGTGAACCCATGTGAACGCAACACGCTCTAAGGTAGTACGGTGATCCGCCCGGTATTCTGACGGGCGAAAAAGGCCGGGCGATACATGTCCCGCAGCTCGGCCCCCGGTAATTCGAAGCTGCCTGTCGTCACCGCCCGCACGCGCACAGCAATGCGTGCCACGCGGTTTTCCCCTTCCAACGTCACCGCGGCGGCGAAGCGGTCATCCAGGGCCGGCTGGCTATCAATGGCGGTAAGCTGGCCAAGCCAGGGAAGGCCGGCCACTTCCCCCGCGCCAAAGCGCCCGGTGATTTCCCACCCCGCCGGCAGGCCCTGCTGCACCAGCAATTGATGCCTGTCATCCGCATCCGCGCGGGCTTCCAGCAGCAGAATAAACCCATCCCCAGCGCGCAGCGTATCCAGGTTCAGCGCCGCGCCATCAAGCGCATAGAAATGCCGCGTCACGCGCAGCCCCTGCCGCGCGGCGGGCAGAGCCTCGCGCGGGATGCCGGCAGTGGCGGTCATTTGCCATACGGTTGTGCTGCCCAGGTTCCGCAGCCGTGCCGGGCCCGAAAGCGGCGCCACAATCACTGATGCTGCGGGCAGCGCCACGCCATCCAGGCTTGCTTCAATCGGGCGCATGCCTTGGCCCAAACGCGCCGCCGCCAGCACAGCCCAGGCCTGTTCCTGTGTGCTGGTATTCTCCGGCGTGAAATTCTGCCCCGGCAGCGCGCCCATCAGCGCCGCCAGCCGATCCGCGAGCAAGCCGCTTTCCTTGAGCAGGCTTGCCACCGCCAGCGCATCTCGCTGCGCCGTACCGAGATCAAAGCTCCACCAGCGTCGGCCTAGGTTGGACAGCGCAGCGTTGAAAGCCTGTTCCGCCCGGGCGCGGTCCCCGCCACGCGCAAACACCGCGCCCAATTGCGCGAGAGAAAGCGGCGTTGGCATATTGCCGGCGGTTTCCATCAACCGCCGCGCCGCGCCGAGCCGAACCCGCCCCGCCATGGCCAGCGCATGCAACCGATAGGCTTGCGCCGCGCGTTCTTCCGGCGTGGCTTCACCCGTATCGCCCACCGCATCATCCAGGAAGCGCAGCGCATCATTCAACGCGGCTTCCGGCAGCGTGGCGCCAGCGCTGCGTGCGCGCAGCAGCGCTTCCACCGCGAAGGGCGTCAGCCATAATTCCGCTTCCGCATTGGCAGACCAAAGGCCGAAGGCGCCATCAAAACGCTGCCGATCCAAAATGGCCTGCACCGCGGCTTGCAGCCTGGCCGCTTGATCGCCACCGGCTGGCGCGAATAGCCCCGCACTCAGCGCAATGGCGCGCGCTGCGCTTTGTTCCAGACAGGCCAGAGGAAAGGCTTCTACGGCACGCAACGCCGCCGCTGCATCATACCGCACCACGGCACCAAGGCTGAGTTCCGCGCGCGCCGTGCCAGTGATGAAACGATCAAAGGCGGGTGCCACTTCTCGCTCCGCGCCGCCGGGCAATTCAGCCGATTGCACATCGGTCAGCAGCGGCCGCGCAGGGCGAATGGTGATGCGGCTTTCGCGCGTGACGCTGAAACCTTGCGGCCCGCTGAGCCGCAAGCGCAAAAGCCCCTCACCACCCGCAAGCGCGCGCAAGGTCGTTGCGGGTGCTGCGCGTTCGCCGGCGGCAAGCTGCGCGGCTAATCGCGCTGGCCCATCAATCGCAATGGCACCTTCGGTGCTGAGTTCGGCGACAATCTCGCCTGCCGGCAATTCGATATTGTGCATAAGCACCGGCAGCCGCGCCGTATCTCCGGGTGCCAGGAAGCGCGGCAAGGCGGCTTCCACCACCGCCTGGTCGCGCACAATCATGGCGCGGCTGGCGGCACCAATGCGCGTGCCTTCCCAGGCGACAGCCATCAGGCGCAATTCGCCCGTGAAATCCGGAATATCCAGCGCGATCACCGCCGTGCCATCAGCGCCCACGCGCACGGGGGCGGAGAAAAGCGAGACCAATCTTTGCGGCGGCTGAATGCCCATGCCGGCCAGCCCACCATCACCACCTTGGCGGAGCAGCGCCAAAGCGCCTTCCGCCGGCGCCAATAACCGCCCGTAATCATCGCGAATATCCACGCCAAGCCGGCGCCTGCCCAGGAAATGCGCCACAGGATCGGGCGAGGCAAAGCCGGTCAGGCGCAAAATCCCCTCATCCACCGCAGCCAGCGTCACCATGGCTTCGCCCCGCGCCTCCGCAATGCGGATCGGGATTTCGACGCGCTGGCGTGGGCGGATGCGTTCCGGCGCGGCCATGGTCACCTCAAGCCGGCGCGGCGCGGCATCGAGCCCGATCCAGGCCAGGCCGAGCGCGCGGCCGGGGCGGCCTTCGCGCGCCTCACCAGGGCGATAGGCGGTGACGGTGATATAGGCACCTGGCCCCCAGGCGGCATCCACCGGCACTTCGATATCCGTGCCCGCTTCGCTCAGCGTGATTTCACGGAGCGAGACAAGCCGATCCGTCAGTACCGCAACCGTGGCCGGCCCCGCGAAGGGTGGCGAGATGCGCAGCCGCGCGACTTCTCCGGGCGCAAAATTTCGGCGTTCCGCAGCAACATCAATCCTGTCCGGAATTTCCGCACTTTCCACACCAGCCCAGCCAGCGCGGAAGCGATAGGATGCCATGCCAAGCCCATTCGCATCGGCGATTTCCAGCCGATAGCGGCCAAAGGGCAGGCTGCGGGCGAAGCGTGTGGGCGCGGCGGGGGAGATGGTGATATCTGCCGCATCCACCGGTTCATCGCGCCAAACGGTTTCAAACCGCGCGATGGAATCGCGCATCACCAGCCGCCAATCCGGCCTTTCGCGCAGCAAGCGCAGCCTCAGCCGCGCCGGTGCCGCGCTGCCATCAGGTGCCACTGCCGCAATGTCAAACGCCGCTTCCGCGCCGGCATCCACCGCATCGCCCTGAAAGGCCGGGCGCAGCACAGGAAACAGACCCACGGCGCGCACCGGTACGGCAATCTGCGCGCGGCTTTCACGCCCGCCGGGCTCCGCAATGGCAAGCGTGACATTCGCCTTGATGGGCAGCGTTGTATCCGGTGCGCGCGGCAGGGAAAGCGCCACCACGCCGCGCCCTTCACGATCAAACGGCGCGATTTCTTGGCGGATCAGATCCGGTGCGAAGTTTTCATCCTGCAGACCAAAGCGCCAGCCGCGCCAGGCTTCAAAGGGCTCGGGGTCCGGCAGCAGGCGGATTTCCGCAGTGCCCTGAAGCCCCGCCCCCGGCGCGCCATAAAGGAAGCGCGCGGTGATCGGCAGATCAAGCGCCGTACTGCCCGGCACCAAAGGCCCCGGCGCTGGCCCGGCGGTGACTTCCAACCCCTCAGGCACAAAGGCATCCACGCGGAATTGCGCGCGACCAATCGGTGGCAGCGCAGGATCAGCCAGCGCTTCAATCGTCCATTGGCCATAAACCGCACCATCGGAAAGCCGAAGTGGCCA
>CAMCEP010000264.1 GCA_945873675.1 Asaia bogorensis | reverse complement strand
CGAATGGCATCCTGCGCCTGCCTGATCGCATCATCAATGTCGGGGCCACGGCCACCCTGGCCGCCACCGCCACCACCACCGCCACCCGAAGGCGGCTGGCCCCAAGGGCCCTGCGGGCGCGGATTGCCCCAGGGGCTTTGACCGCCACTATTATTATTCCAGGGCATGAAAGGCGTGGCCTCCAGCAGGTGAACGTCAAAAACGAAAGGCCCAAAACCGGGCCGGATGCTTCAAGCGGGAAGCCAACCCCCATATAGAGGCACGCGACCCTCCCGGAAAGCAGCTAACGGCGCTGTAATCCCAGGTCGGGCGGATATTGACCATGGACAAGGGCTTTTCAAGCGATGGCGGATGATTTGGCGGCAGCGGTGACAAAAGCCCTGACGGCGGTGAAGGACCCGGCTTCTGGCCGGGATGTGGTGGGGGCCGGCTTGGTGCAAGGCCTGGTGGTGCGGGATGGCATGGTGCATTTCGCGCTGCAGGTGGCGCGGGAAGCAGCCGCCAGCATGGAACCGGTGCGCGCCGCGGCCGAGGCCGCCGCCCGCGCCGTACCAGGGGTGATTTCCGCAACCGCCGTGCTGACCGCGCATCGCGCCGAAGCCGCACCCGCCGCCCGCCCGGCCGCCCCGCGCGGCCCGGCAACCCCAGGGCCCATGCTGCTTTCCGATGTCAGGGCGATCATCGCGGTCGCCTCCGGCAAGGGGGGCGTGGGCAAATCCACCACTGCGGTCAATCTGGCGGTGGCATTGGCCGCTGATGGCCTCAAGGTCGGGCTACTGGACGCGGATATTTACGGGCCTTCGCTGCCGCAAATGCTGGGCACCCGCGAAAGGCCGCGGTCAGAGGGCCAGCGCATCACCCCGCTCAGCCGCTGGGGGCTGAAGGCCATGTCCATCGGCTTCCTTGTTGACGAAGAAACACCCATGATCTGGCGCGGCCCCATGGTGATGGGGGCGTTGGAGCAGATGATGGGGCAAGTGGCCTGGGGCCCCTTGGATGTGATGATTGTGGATATGCCGCCCGGTACAGGTGACGCGCAGTTGACGATGTCTCAGCGCGTGCCCTTGGCAGGGGCCGTGATTGTCTCCACGCCGCAGGATGTGGCGCTGCTGGACGCCAGGCGCGGCGTGCGCATGTTTGAAAAGGTCAATGTCCCGGTGCTGGGGCTGATCGAGAATATGTCCTTCTTCTGCTGCCCCAATTGCAACCATCGGTCCGATATTTTCAGCCATGGCGGGGCAAAGCGGGAAGCGGAGAGGCTTGGGGTAGAATTTTTGGGAGAATTGCCGCTCAAGCTCGAAATCCGGGAATTGGCGGATGCCGGCACGCCGATTGTGATGGCGCGGCCGGATTCGGATGAGGCGCAAACCTATCGCCGCATCGCGCGCCGCGTTTGGGAAAAGGCGGCCGCGAAAGCGGATGCCGCGCCGAAGATTGTGATGGAGTGAGGCAGGGATTTCACAAGCCACCACGCGCTTGACCTTTGGGTAGTGCAGCCGCGGCGACGCACCATGCTTGTCTCAAGCCGCTGCTCGCGCCAGGGTGGCTGCATGATTCCCGATATCCCCGCGCCCGGTCAGGCCGCGACACTCCGGCCTGGTCTGCGCTGGCTACGCTTTCCCCTGCCCTTCCCACCCAGCCATGTGAATGTCTGGCTGCTGGAAGATGGGCCGGGTTGGCTGGTCATTGATTGCTCCATTGCCTCCGAACCCACGCGCGATTTGTGGCGCGAAGCCCTGGTGGGCGATGCCTTTGGCGGGCGGCCCTTGCATCGGCTGCTGGTGACGCATTTCCATCCGGATCATGCTGGGTTGATGGGCTGGCTGGCCGAGAATCACGGGCTTGTCCCACTCATGACCAAGATCGAATGGCTGCAGGCCCGCGCGCTATTCTTCGATACGGGTGTTGAGATGGTGGAACACCAGGCGCGCTTTGCCGAAGCCGCCGGCGCGCCCGCCGAATATGCCGATTTCGTCCGCGCCCGTGGGCCGCTTTATGTGAAATCCGTGGCCCCCTTGCCGCGTGTTTTTGAAGCCATCGCCGATGGGCAGAATATCTCCATTGGGGGGCGCCCTTGGCGCGTGATGACCGGCCAAGGCCATGCGCCGGATATGGCTTGCCTATACAATGCGGAAGACCGCGTCTTGATCGCTGCCGATCAGATTTTGCCACGCATTTCACCCTATATCGGCCTGCATGCCAGTGAGCCCGCGGCTGATCCGCTCGGCGCATTCCTGGCAACCTTGCAGCGCTTCCGCGCCCTGCCGGAAGATGTGCTAGTGCTGCCTTCCCATGGCGAACCTTTCCATGGCCTGCATGCGCGGTTGGATTGGCTTGCGGCGCATCACGCAGAACGGCTTTCCCTTTTAATGGATGCCATGGCCGATAGCAGCGCGTATGATCTGCTGCCGGTGCTGTTCCGTCGCCCGCTCGATTTGCGTAATCTTGGCTTCGGGCTCGGCGAAACACTCGCCCATTTGCGCCGCTTGCAAGTCATGGGCGAAGCGGTGGCGGAGATGGATGCCACCGGCGTCATGCGCTGGCGCCGCGCGTAAGGAGAATGTGATGACCCCGGATGAGACCATTGCAGCCATTCGCGCTGATGCGCGCTTTACCGCTGCCTCCGCCAAGCTCGCCGCTGATCATGCGCGCATGGTCGAAGATTGCATCACCCTCACGCAAATCCCGGCTCCACCTTTTGCCGAAGAAGAACGCGCGGCCGCCTATCTTGCCATGCTGCGCGCCCATGGGTTGGAAGAAGTGGAGCAGGATGAAATCGGCAATGTGATGGGCTTGCGCCGCGGCTTCGGCAATGGCGAGATTCTGGTGATTGCCGCGCATTTGGACACCGTATTTCCTGCCGGCACGGATGTGCGCGTCAGGCGTGAAGGCACCAAGCTTTTCGCACCAGGTGTGAGTGACGATACCTGGTCGCTTGCAGTCAATCTCGGCTATTTGCGCGCTTTGGATGCGGCGGGCATTCGCACCCGGCATGATCTGTTGTTTGTTGGTGATGTCGGGGAAGAAGGCTTGGGCGATTTGCGCGGCATTCGGCATCTTTTCACCAAGGGGCGGCATCGCGCGCGCATCCGTGGCTTCCTCACTGTGGATAGCCCGCAGGTGGAAGGTATTGTCAGCGGTGGCGTGGGTTCCAAGCGCTATCGCGTGACTTTCCAGGGGCCGGGCGGGCATTCCTATGCCGCTTTTGGGCTGGTCAATCCCATGTATGCCATGGCGGAATGTGCACGCGGCTTAGCCGCGGTGAAAGTGCCGGATAGCCCGCCTACTACGCATTGCGTGAGTGTTGTCTCCGGCGGCACTTCCATCAACGCCATTGCCAATCGTGTGGTGATTGAAGTTGATTTGCGGTCTGCTTCAGCGGCCGAACTTGCCAAGCTGGATCTGGCCTTTCTTGAAATCGTTGATCTGGCGGTGGCGGCTGAAAACGCTACGCGTTCCACCACGAATGGCCCGATCACGGCCGAGATCGCACCGGTTGGTGATCGCCCAGCGGGGGAAACCCCGGCGGGCAGCCCGATCCGGGCCTTGGCAGCGGCAGCGGTTGCGGCGGAAGGCTATCGGCCAAGTTTTGAATGGTCTTCGACGGATGCGAATATTCCGATGTCGCTTGGTATTCCGGCGTTGAAGATTGGTGCGGGCGGGCGTGGCGGTCGCGCACATTCGTTGGATGAATGGTTGGATGTCGAGCCCTTGGAAGCGCTGCGCGGTATGCGTTCCAGCCTTGCTGCCATTTTGGCCATCGCTGGCATGGAAGGGGTGGGCTGACGGGCGGGCATGTGATGCTTGGCTGGACAGCGCCCCATCGGTGGCGATGATGCGCCATATTCGCACCGAATCGGGCGCGCAGAAGGGGAGAGACGATCATGGCGGTCAAGGGCATAAGGGCGTTGCGCTGCTGATTGCCGTTTTGGCGCTGTTTCTGGCGCTGGCAGAAACCGGGGCCAAAGGCGCGCAGACGGAAGCTTTGGCCAAGAATGTAGAAGCCGCCAATCTTTGGGCGTTTTTCCAGGCGCGGACCATTCGCCAGACCAATGTGCGCACGGCGGCGGAGCAGGTCACGCTTGATATGGCCACGGCGCCTGAGGGCCAGCGTGCGGCCATGCAGCGTCAGATCGAGGCCTGGCGGGGCGCGGCGACGCGTTGGGAGAGTGAGCCGGAAACCGGCGAGGGTCGGCGCGAATTGATGGCGCGGGCGA
>CAMCEP010000263.1 GCA_945873675.1 Asaia bogorensis | reverse complement strand
AATATCCCGATCCGCAGCGAAGAAGGCATGCGCATTCGCCGCGCCTTCATTGCCGATAAGGGTAATGTGCTGCTGGCGGCGGATTACAGCCAGATTGAACTCCGCTTACTCGCGCATTTGGCTGATGTGCCAACGCTGCGTGAGGCCTTTGCAGCGGGGGAGGATATTCACGCCCGCACGGCATCTGAAATCTTCGGCATTCCGCGCGACAAGGTGGATAAGGAAGCGCGGCGCCGCGCCAAGATGATCAATTTCGGCATCATCTATGGCATGTCGGCCTTTGGCTTGGCGACGCGCCTTGGGATTCCCCCCGGTGAAGGCCGCAGCATCATTGATGCCTATTTCGCGCAATATCCGGGCATCCGGCAGGAAATGGAGCGCTTGAAAGAAGAAGCGCGCATCCATGGCTTTGTGCGCACGCCCTTTGGCCGCAAGCTTTGGATCCCCGATATCGGAACACGTGACCCGGTGCGCCGCGCCGGCGCCGAACGTGCTGCCATCAACGCCCCCTTCCAGGGGGGTGCTGCCGAAATCATCAAACGCGCCATGGTGCGCCTGCCGCGCGCCTTGCACGATGCGGGGTTGAAGGCGCGCATGCTTTTGCAAGTGCATGATGAATTGGTGTTCGAAGTGCCGGAGGCTGAGGTTGAAGCAACCTCAGCGATCGTGCGGCAAATCATGGAATCGGTTGCGACTCTCCGCGTGCCACTTTCGGTGGATATCGGGCAGGGTCATTCCTGGGCAGAGGCGCATTGAAGATGGCAACGGGATGGAGCGCCGCTGAAAAGACCACGCTAGCGCAAATCTGCGCCGCGCATTTCGTGAGCCATGTGCATTTCCTGGTGCTGCCGCCGCTTTTTCCGCTGCTGCGGGAAGCGCTGGATGTTTCCTATATCGAACTCGGCCTGGCGCTGACCGTGTTCAACATCGTCTCAGCCTTCACCCAGGCGCCGATGGGCTTTGTGGTGGACCGTGTCGGGCCGCGCCGGATGCTCGCCGCCGCACTGACCTTGGGCGGTTCTTCCTTTATTCTGCTTGGGCTGTTTCCAAGTTGGCCCATGCTGATGGTGGCTTCCGCCATGGCGGGGCTTGCCAATTGCGTCTATCACCCGGCGGATTACGCGGTGCTGGGTTCCGATATCAGCGAAGGCCGCGTTGGCCGTGCCTTTTCGCTCCATACCGCTTGCGGCTTTTTAGGCGGCGCAGTGACGCCGGGCTTCATGCTGGGCATTGCCGCTTACGCGGGCATGTCCTGGGCGATGATCGCGGGCGGTTTGATCGGTCCCTTGGTGGCGCTGCCCTTGCTGTTCGCCGCGCGGCGCGATGCCGCAAAGCCTCGCCCGGCCAGCGCCGCATCCCGCCCCGCGGAAGGCAGCAATATCCGCCGCGTATTGTCGCCGGCGGTGCTGGCGATGATGGTGTTCTTTATCACCCTCGCCCTTGCCAATGGCGGCATTCACAGCTTTTCCGTCGCTGCCTGGGTGGGGCAGGGCATGTCGCTCGAACTCGCCAGCGCTGCCCTCACCGCCTATCTGTTCGCAAGCGCCTTGGGTGTGCTGGCGGGCGGCTATATCGCGGATTGGACCAAGCGGCATGGGCTGGTGGCGACTTTTGGTTTCATCGCCGCCGCATCCATCATGCTGCTGATCGGCAATGGCGTTTTCCAAGGCTATGCACTGGTAGCCGCCATGATTTCATCCGGGCTGCTGACGGGCATGATCATGCCATCGCGCGATATGCTGGTGCGCGCCGCCGCCCCACCGGGGCAGGCAGGGGCGGTGTTCGGCATTGTTTCCACTGGTTTCAATATCGGCGGCATGGTGGGGCCGCCGCTTTTCGGGTGGTTATTGGAAGCGGGTGAACCGCGGATGATCTTCATCACCAGCGCGGGCTTCATGCTGCTGACGGCGGTGATGGCGATTGGGCAGGAATGGCGGCTGGCACGCCGCCGCCGCGCCGCGCTGACCGCCGCTGAATGATCAGGCTTTGAAGTAAGCGAGCAACACGGAAAGTGTTGCGATTGAAATCAGCGTGGAAAGCAGCACCGTAGCACCCGAAGCGCCCACGCCGGTTTCATAACGCCGCGCCAGAAGAAAGGCATTGGCGCCAGTGGGCAAAGCTGATGTCACCACCGCCACCGCCGTTTCCAAGGGCGAAAGCCCAAGTGCGAGACAAGCGCCCCAGGCCAGCGCGGGCATCAGCGCAAGCTTGAGAAAACTGGCAAAGCCGACCTCCGCCCGCGCACCAGCAAGCGAAAATCCCGCGAGCGATCCACCAAGGCAAAACAGGGCAAGCGGTGGCCCGGCGCCGCCCAATAATTCCAAAACGCGTCGCATGGGTGCAGGGACGGGAATGCCAAGCCCATGCCACACGAAGGCAAGGAATACCGCCATCACAATCGGGTGGCGCAGCACGCCAAGTAGCGTTGCGCGCAGCACGCGTGACAGCGGTGCCTGGCTATGCAGGCCAATCTCCGCCACCACGGTTGCGACACTCAACAGCACCATGGAATGCAGCGCCAGAATGGCCAGCAATATGGTCAGCCCCGCCTGACCGAAAGCCGCCGTGATCAGTGGAATACCGAGCATGACCGTATTGCCGAAGCTGGCATTCAGCGCGAATAGCCCCGCCGCACCTATCCCCTGCCGCAACCTTGCACGCCCCAGCCACAGCGCAATGCCATAGATCAGCATGGAGGCAATGAAAAACGCGAATGCCGCCGGCCCGCCACCTTCATGGCCCGATGTGCCACCATTGAACAACAGGCAGGGCGAAGCGATGGAGAAGGTGAAGAAATTCAGCCCACGAAAACCGCCATCATCCACAAAGCGCCAGCGCGAAGCCGCGTAGCCCAAAGCGATAATGGCAAAGACCGGCAGGACAATGCCAAGAACGATACTCACGCGCCAAGCAAGCCCTTGATGAAGCCCGCCATACCGGGCTGGCGGGCGCGTGTGGTGCGTGCGGCATGCAATACGGCGCGCGCTGCCGCCACCGTGGCCGCGAAATCCTGATTGATCAGCACATGATCGAATTCATCCCAATGGGCGATTTCTTCCCGTGCGGCGGCCATGCGTTTCACGATCTCCGCATCACTATCCTGGCCGCGATTGCGTAAGCGCCGTTCCAATTCCGGCATGCTGGGCGGCAGCAGGAAAATGCTGGTGACATCAGCCGCCATGCTGGCCTTCAACTGTCGGTGGCCCTGCCATTCAATATCGAACAGCACATCTCGCCCTTCGGCCAAGGCCGCCTCAACTGGCGCGCGCGGCGTGCCATAGCCGCGGCCCAGAAACATGGCGTGTTCCAGCAAATGGCCACGCGCGATCATGGCCTGATATTCCGCCATGTCGCGGAAATGGTAATGTACGCCGTCCTGCTCACCGGGGCGCGCCGCGCGCGTGGTGACGCTGACCGAAAGCGTCAGATCAGCCTCACTTTCCAAAAGCGCGCGCGAAACGCTGGTCTTGCCCGCCCCCGGGGGTGCCGCAATCACCAGGCAAAGGCCGCGACGCTTCATGGGCGCTTACTCCACATTCGCCGCTTGTTCACGCAGGCGCTCAATGGCGGCTTTCAGATCAAGCCCTAGCCTGGTCAGCGCCACAGTCGCAGATTTGCTGCAAAGCGTATTGGCTTCGCGCACGAATTCCTGCGTCAGAAATTCCAACCGCCGGCCCACCGCGTCACCGGAAGCAAGCAGCGCGCGTGCTTCGGCGATATGGGCGTTCAGCCGGTCAATCTCCTCCCGCACATCGGATTTGGCGGCAAGCAGCGCAACCTCGGCGGCCAGGCGTTCTTCCGGCACACGGCGCTCACCTTCCAGCAGTGCCGCCAGGCTTTCCAGCAAGCGTGCCTTTTGCTGGGCCGGCTGATCCGCCGCAGCGTCGCGGGCCAGTGTGACCAGGGCCGCAATTTCATCAATCAGTACGGTCAGAATTTGAGCCAACCGTGCGCCTTCCGCAGCGCGGGACTTCGCCAAGGCTTGCAGAGCAGCGGAGAAGCCCTTGGCCACCGCCGCGCGGCGCGCTTCTTCAGCCGCTTCATCCAACTCGATGGTTTCCGCGCGCAGTACGCCGGGCAGGGTCAGCAGCGCTTCGGCGCGCGGCGGTGGGGCGCCGGGGATGCGCGCGGCCAAATCAAGCGCCAGTCGCAGCGCCTGTTCTAGTGCGGCGGGGTCTGGCGTCAGGCGTGGCCCTGCCTTCTCCTCCCGCTTGATGTTCAGCGTGGC
>CAMCEP010000262.1 GCA_945873675.1 Asaia bogorensis | reverse complement strand
GGTTTCATCGCGCCGCCCAATCTGCCGCCGGCAGTGATGGAAAGGCTTTCTTCCGGCATTCGCCGCATCGTCACCGAAACCGATGTGGCTGAGCGTATTCGCCGCCAGGGTGCCGAGGTTTGGCACAAGGACCCCGCCGGCATGCGTGCCGCGATGGAGGCCGATATGGCGAAATGGGGTCCGGTGGTGCGTGCGGTGGGGCTGAAGCCTGAATAAATCATTGTGTGGTCGCATTTTCCGAGCCGCCAAGTGTTCCACTTGGCTTGAAAATGCTTGTTTGGTCGCATTTTCCGAGTCGCCAAGTGTCCCACTTGGCTTGAAAATGCTCCGCGCGCTTGCATTCGGCGCCCGGTATCGGAAGATGGGCTATCGCCCTTCAAGGGGCGTTCAACATGATGGGGTGGAAATGTTCTCTCATATTTTTGTCGGCGCGGATGACGTTGCCGTTTCCAAGAAATTCTATGATGCGGCGCTCGGCGTGCTTGGCGTTGCGGAAGGCAAGATGGACCCGAAAGGGCGCTGCTTTTACCGCACGCCAACCGGCACGCTTGGCATCAGCAAGCCAATTGATGGCAAGGCTGCCTGCGGTGCCAATGGCGGCACGATTGGCTTTGCTTGCGACAGCCCAGAAAAGGTGAAGGCCTTCCATGATGCGGCGGTCGCCAATGGCGGCACCAGCATTGAAGACCCGCCCGGCTGGCGCGAAGGCGGCGCGGTGCGGCTTTATCTGGCTTATGTGCGCGATCCCTCCGGCAACAAGCTTTGCGCCTTGCATCGCGGCGGGTGAACATCAGGGCGTGCCGCTTGCGGCGCGCCCTTTCTTTCGGTTGCTTCAATCAGCCTTGATGTTTGCAATGCGCGCCACTTCGGCCCAGGCGGGCACTTCTTCGCGAATGCGTGCTGCAAAATCAGCGGGGCCCAGCCATTCGGGCCGCGTGGCTTGTGTCGCCAATTTTTCGCGAAATTCCGCCGTGCTGGTCACGGCCTGCAGATCACGCGCCATGCGCTCCACCAATGGGGCAGGGGTCGCTGCCGGGGCCAATACGCCATACCGGGTGCCGGATGACGTGCTCCCCTGAATGTATCCACTCAGACGGAGATATCTCTGCATTGATGGCTGATGGTTGAGGTTATGGCAACGGGGATGGGGGCCAAACTCCAAAAAACCACGCGAAACTGGCTGGGCCTTTCTGACCGCGTCACATGCCGGGGTAGTTTTTCCAGCCCCCCGGGTGCCTAACCTCCTTCATCTCCCGGAAAAGGCGCTACGCCGCTACATCATGTGCGATCCAGTAATTACATAACTCTAGCCAAGTCTCGGGGTTTAGCCAAAGGCGAATCCACAGCGAAGCGGCGCAGCGACAAATTCCCGAGATAGGGATCCGGCGGGCATCAACCCCAATCGCCCCAGGTGCAGCATCATTAAGCCGCCAATGCCAAGGCAACGCCCAGTCCGCTACGTCGCCCGTCCAATGCAAAGGTCTTTGGCGCTCTCAGGAATGCAATCGGTAAACGGAATAAGCCCACAGCACCCCGGAAACGCCGCCCAACACAGCCGCTATCGGGTCAAGAATGAACCAACCCAGCAAGGCGCCAACAATGCCGTACATGGTCATAGGGTCGGTGGTCAGCCCTTTGCGCGCGGCTTCTTCATCCGCCAGCCTGCGTTCCAACCCCGCAACCAGTGCTTCCGTATTGATCGCCATGCGCCCCACCCCTGCATTAGTAGGCACTTGAAGGCTGGAGAGCCAAAACGATAGGGGCACAAGTCCTGCCCAGAAACTGAAACTAGCTGCGTGAACTCTACTTCGCAGCCTCATTAAAAATGGGGGGTCTTCCTTTCGCTATATACCTAGGCCTTCTGCGGATTATCGGGTAGTGGATTTTGGTTGCCCAAATCACTCCCTACACAAAAATTCGGTCATTGATAGGAATTCTCGTCAACGCACAGAAATATTGTCTGCGTTCACGATAACTTCGGTAATCTTGCAGATGTCAATATTTCGCCGTTCTGAGCGGACTCCATTTCGCCGCAAGACACTGAAGTCATAATTTTCTGAGAAGCGCGCCGTATAAGTTATCGCGTTGCCAGGCTCCAACATACGGGAGCCGAGTCTTTCTGACCCCCACGAATTCCCTCGGCTGGGCGCATAATAAAACTCTTTTAAGGCGACACCAGAATTATTTCGGAGCGTGAATCTCGTGTCGCAATTTTGCGCAAACGCCACATTGCACAAAATTATGTTGAGTATAGAGGCAGCTACGATCCGACGAACCATAATAAAAACTCCAATTTCAGGATAAGTTACTATAAAAAATCCCATGAAAACTAGGTTCATACAATATCACCAAATAATTATTATTGAATTTTTAATGTCGGTCTGCCCCCCCCAAACTGTTCCATAGTTTCACCGATGTCAGTTCAGGCTGCCAACTCCAAAAATTGCGCCGATTTCGGCAGGCCTATTCCGACGGGACAGCAGTCCGGTGGTGTTTTTCCAGCCTCCCGGGTGCCTACCCCCCTCCAGACACTTTCCTGCAACTGCGCAACCGTGCAACCACTCCGATACCGCCCAGTTGCATGGTTGCGTGGTTGCAGCAGAACGAGGGGGGGGATTAAAGACAGAGCTGTTCCCCTGAGCTAACTGGCTTGGCGTAGCCCCAAAAAAATCACGCGAAACTGGCAGGGCCTCTCGGGCCTCAAGGCCAGCCGAGGTGTATCTTCCAGCCACCCGGGTGCCTACCCTTGCTACAAGGCCCATCCAAATGACGCCCAACTCGTGGGCCAATTCGGCTGGCCTTCAATCGCGGAATTTGCCGCTACACCGCGACAGGGCCGAGCCAAACCGTGAAGCCGAGACGTTGAAAGGCTGATGCCTGACCCTGGCACGTGCCGCCCGCGATAGACCCGCGCACGGTGTGTAAGCGGAACTCACGGCCTGGACGGTCAGTTCGGGTCAGAAGCGCCCAGGGCATTTGGTCCCCTATTTGGTTACCCAGCAACCCGCATCTTCGCGCCAGGCTGTCGCGTAGCCCAAAATATCTAATAAGATCATCAAGAAACATGGTAGCGGCGAGCGGACTTGAACCGCTGACCCCGGCATTATGAGTGCCGTGCTCTAACCAGCTGAGCTACGCCGCCATCCAGAAGCATTTTCAAGCCAAGTGGACAACTTAGCGACTCGGAAAATGCGACCAAAACACACCCCGGAGCTTGTCTGCCGCATGGCAGAAAAGTTCCGGGAGCGGGAGTTAGGCCGCTGCCCGGTCAGTGTCAACCGAAAGCCGCGACCGCAGGAACCCACCGCCCAATACGCGGTCCCCGTCATACATAACACAGGCCTGGCCTGGCGCGATCACGCCAGGTTCATCCAAAACCACGCGCAAAAGCCCTGCATCAGCATCCCAGGTGACCTCAGCCGCACGCGGCACTTCGCGGGCGCGGAGTTTCACGGCGCAGCGGAGCGGCGCTGCAGGCGGCGCGATCAGCCAATTCACCTCACCCACTTCGGCATCCCGCCGTTCAAGGCCAGTGCGCGGGGCCAGCACAATCCGGCGCTTCGGCGCATCCACTGCGGCCACGTAAAGCTTCTGCTCCCCATCCCAGGAAGCCTGACCAAGGCCGCGCCCCTGGCCCACCGTGAAGCCGGAAATCCCGCCGTGCTGGCCCAGCACGCGGCCATCGGCATGCATGAACTCACCCGGTTCCGCCGCATCGGGGCGCAGCTTCCCCACCAGCGCGTCATAGCGCCCGGCGGGCACGAAGCAGATATCCTGACTGTCCGGCTTTTCCGCGACCGCCAGGCCAAGCCGTGCGGCGGCAGCGCGCACCGTGGCTTTGTCTGGCATGTCACCCAGCGGAAAACGGGCCATGGCAAGCTGCGCGCTTGTGGTCGCGGCCAGAAAATAGCTCTGGTCCCGTTCAGGGTCCACGGCGCGGTGCAGTTCCGCGCCATTGGGGCCTTCAATGCGCCGCGCATAATGGCCGGTGGCCAAAGCCTCACAGCCCAAATCCTCGGCCATCGCCACCATGTCGCGGAATTTCACGGTTTGGTTGCAGCGGATGCAGGGCACCGGCGTTTCGCCGCGCGCATAGCTATCGGCGAAATCACGCATCACATCGCGGCGGAAAATCTCTTCACGGTCCAAAACGTAATGCGCGATGCCAAGCTTATCCGCCACGCGCCGCGCATCCATAATATCCTGCCCCGCACAGCAAGCGCCTTTTT
>CAMCEP010000261.1 GCA_945873675.1 Asaia bogorensis | reverse complement strand
TGCTGCGGTCTGGCCGGCTTGAAATGATGTCCGGCGGGGTTTGCGATTCGGGCGATTTTGACATGGCGGTGGAACAGATTCTGCCCTTCCTGTGCGCCGGGCTTTCCGCCCCGGCGCCGGCTGAACCTGCCCCACCTATTCCAGTAAAGCGCTGATTTTACTGGACGCTTATCTTCGACACCTGGATCACTTCCCGCCAAATCGGCACTTCGCGCGCGACACGGGCGCGAAGTTCCTCAGGCCCGCCGCCCACCACCGGGGCGCCGGCTTGGCGGTAGCGTTCCTGCACATCCGGGCGTTGGAGGGCCTTCACCACCTCCCGCGCCAGAAATTCCACGATTGGCGCCGGAGTCGCTGCCGGGGCGAAAAGCGCCAGGAAGGTTTCGGAATTCGCATCCTTGATGCCGAGTTCTTCCTGGGTGGGCACATCGGGCAGATCGGCCGCGCGCGTCGCGCCAGTTTGCACAATGGCGCGCAATTCGCCTGCGCGCAGCTGCGCCATCACCGAACCCTGGGCCGCGCTGATGACCTGGGTGGTGCCGGCCAAGGCGGCTTGCGTCGCGGGGCCAGCGCCGCTGAAGGGCACGTGTTGCATCTCAAACCCGGCGCGGAGCTTCAGTAACTCGCCCGCCAGATGCGGCGTGGTGCCGATCCCGGGGCTTGCATAGTTGAATTTGTCCGGGCTGGCCTTGGCCTGGACGATCAGATCCTGAAGTGAGGCAATGCCGCGATTGGGGCGCACCGCCAGCACATTGGGGGAGGCGCCAAGCGTGCTGATGGGCGCGAAATCCCGGAAGGGATCATAGGGCGGGTTGCGGTAAAGGCTGGGGTTCACCACAAAGGCGCTGGATGTGACCAGCAGCGTATAGCCATCCCCCACCGCACGCGCGACATAGCCAATGCCGATATTGGCCCCGGCGCCGCCGCGATTCTCGATCACAACTGGCCGGCCGAGCGCCTCACTGAGCGGCGGGGCCAGGAGACGCGCCAGGATATCGGTGGCGCCACCAGGCGGGAAACTGACAGAAAGCGTGATGGCGCGTTCCGGAAAGGCGGCATAGGCGGGGCGGAGCGGCATAAGGGCAGCGGCGGCCCCGGCCAAAAGACCGGCGCGCCGGCTGAATTCGGGTGTCATGAGCAAGACGTTTCCTTCTTTTTTGGGCATGGCGCCGCTTATGGGCAAACCCTGCGATTGGCGGCGAACCGCTGTCAAGCCGGGCGGGGCCGGCGGAATTTGCACAATTCATGCGAAAGCGCGCGCAAAAATGCCGCGGGCTCGGTTGCGGTGCGGTAAACCCTATGGTAACGCCCCGTCCGCGTCGGGAGATCGCCCGGCATATCGTTTTCGCGCAAGAAACAGGACCGGGAAAACCCGTGGCTGCCATAGACCAGACCATTGAAAAGGCTTCGCTATCGGCGCCCAGCGCCGTGGGCGCAGCCGGGCGTTATGCCAAGGCGCTTCTTGACCTTGCCGATGACCGGCGCGGAACCGAACCCGGTGCCGCTGACCGGATTGGTGCGGAATTGGAAGCGCTTTTCGCCCTTTGCCGCGACAATGCAGACATGAATGGCTTCATCGCTGATCCGCGCTTCAATGCCGCCATCCAACGGGACCGGATGTTCAAAATCCTGGATAGCGTCGGTATTGGTGGTGAGGTGCGCAACCTGGTGGGCGTCATGATCGCCAATCGTCGTTTGGCGGCGCTGCCTGCGGTGGCGCGTGCTTTTGGCGCGCTGATCGCAGCCCGCCGCGGCCAGCAGATGGCGGAAGTAACCACCGCCCACGCGCTGACCGACACGCAGCGCGCCCAGATTGCGGCGCGGCTTACGGAAGCTGGCTATTCCAATGTTCGCCTTTCTGAGACAGTGGACAAATCTATCCTGGGCGGCCTGATCGTGCGGATCGGTTCCCGCCTTTATGACAATTCAATCAAATCTAAGCTGCAACGCCTGCAATACGCGATGAAGGGGGCTGCCTGACCATGGAAATCCGTCCTGCCGAAATTTCGGAAATCCTCAAGCAGCAGATCGCTGGCTTTGATGCCGAAGCGAATGTCGCTGAAGTTGGCACTGTGCTGAGTGTCGGCGATGGCATCGCCCGCGTTTATGGGCTGCAGAATGTCATGGCTGGTGAGCTGGTGGATTTCCCAGCTTCCGGCGTGAAGGGCATGGCGCTGAACCTTGAAACCGACAATGTCGGCGTCGTGATCTTCGGCTCCGACCTTACGGTTAAGGAAGGCGATACGGTCAGCCGCACCGGGTCCATCGTGGATGTGCCCGTGGGCAAAGGTCTGCTGGGTCGCGTTGTGGATGGCCTCGGCAACCCGATTGACGGCAAAGGCCCGCTTACCGACGTGGTGCGGATGCGCGCCGAGGTGAAGGCGCCTGGCATCATCCCGCGCAAGTCAGTGCATGAGCCGATGCAGACCGGCATCAAGGCGATTGACGCCCTGATCCCGATTGGCCGTGGCCAGCGCGAGCTGATTATCGGTGACCGCCAGACCGGCAAGACCGCCGTTATTGTGGACACCATCATCAACCAGAAGACCATCAACGCCGGCGATGATGAAGCGAAGAAACTTTATTGCATCTACGTCGCCATCGGTCAGAAGCGTTCCACCGTTGCCCAGTTGGTGAAGACGCTGGAAGAACAGGGCGCGCTGCAATATTCCATCATTGTCGCCGCCACCGCTTCCGACCCGGCGCCGATGCAGTTCCTGGCACCCTATACGGGCTGCACGATGGGTGAATACTTCCGTGACAATGGCATGCATGCCGTCATTTTCTATGATGATTTGTCGAAGCAGGCGGTTGCCTATCGTCAGATGTCGCTGCTGCTGCGCCGTCCGCCAGGCCGCGAAGCCTATCCGGGTGACGTCTTCTACCTGCATTCGCGCCTGTTGGAGCGTGCGGCGAAGATGGGCGATGATGCCGGCAATGGGTCTCTGACGGCGCTGCCGGTCATTGAAACCCAGGCGGGTGACGTTTCGGCCTATATTCCGACGAACGTGATTTCGATCACGGATGGTCAGATCTTCCTTGAGACGGAATTGTTCTTCAAGGGCATCCGCCCCGCCGTGAATGTTGGTCTTTCGGTGTCCCGCGTTGGTTCCGCCGCGCAGATCAAGGCGATGAAGCAGGTGGCCGGCAAGATCAAGTTGGAACTGGCGCAGTACCGCGAAATGGCGGCGTTTGCGCAGTTCTCCTCGGATCTGGATGCTTCCACCCAGGCGCTGCTGGCGCGTGGTGCGCGTTTGACCGAGCTGCTGAAGCAGCCGCAGTTCAAGCCGGTTGCGGTTGAAGATCAGGTGATCGCGATTTTCGCCGGTACGCGTGGCTATCTGGACCGTCTGCCGCTGAACAAGGTGGGTGAGTTTGAAAGCCGTCTGCTGAGCGACATGAAGGCGACGGCGCCGGACATCGTGGCCAGCATCCGCAATGATCGTGAGATCAAGAAGGATACGGAAGCCAAGCTTATTGCCTTCCTTGATGGCTTCGCCAAAAGCTTCGCCTAAGATTGGGCCTGCGGGAGAGTAACCAATGCCCAGCCTGAAAAGCCTACGTCTGCGGATCAATAGCGTGAAATCCACGCGTAAGATCACGCAGGCGATGAAGATGGTGGCTGCCGCCAAGCTGCGCCGTGCGCAGACCCAGGCGGAGGCGGCCCGCCCCTATGCTGATCGTATGGAGCGGATGCTGGCCTCGCTCGGTGCCTCGGTCGCCGGGTCGCCGGATGCGCCGAAGCTGCTGGTCGGCACGGGTGCCGATAAGGTGCATCTGCTGGTGGTAGTGACGGCCGAGCGCGGTCTTTGCGGTGGCTTCAACACCAATGTCGGCCGCTTTGCCCGCGCCCAGGTGCGCGCGCTGGAAGCGGAAGGCAAGACGGTGAAGATCATCACTGTTGGCCGCAAAGGCGCTGTTTACCTCAAGCGCGACTTCGCCAGCCGTTTCGTGGCGGAAATCAGCTTCGCCAACAAGAAGCGCATCGGCTATGAAGACGCGTCAGAGGTCAGCGCCAAGATCAGCGACATGCTGGATGCCGGCGCATTCGATGTCTGCACGCTGATCTATAATCGCTTCAAGAATGTGATCAGCCAAACCCCGGTAGGTCAGCAGCTTATTCCGACGCCGCTGCCTGAAGTGAAGGCTGATAACGGCGCGCTTTACGAGTTTGAACCGACGGAAGAAGAGATTCTGGCGCGGCTTTTGCCCCAAAATCTCGCCATCCAGATCT
>CAMCEP010000260.1 GCA_945873675.1 Asaia bogorensis | reverse complement strand
TGATCAGCCTTGCCGCAGGGACCGCGCCCTTTCCATCAACACAATCATGACACGCCTTATCTAAATTCCATCATTTTCCTGCTGCGTTTCTTGGGTAAATTTTCATCATCGAGGTCAACGCAGAAACAGCTTGTGTTGATCCGGAAATGCCAGGTGCAGCATGGTTCCTTCAGTCAGGATCGCATTGACCACTTGTATCGCCTTGGTGGTGGTTGGTATCGAGGATCGCAAACTGCAACGAAGCGGTCCTACCCTTGCTTCGCCAGATCGTCATCGCGCCGCGATTCGCAGTTTTGCGGCGATGTCCGTTTTCTTGATTCTTTCGGCCTGCGCCGCAGCGCCCGCACCCGCGTCCCGTGCCGCCTTGCCGGTGCAGCGCAATGTTTCTGCCCCAGCGCCGGACCCTTGCGCCGCCCCAAATACTGGCCAGACACACGGACGCGATATCGTGTCCGTGTCCAGTCCGCTTCTCAGGCCAAGCGATAAGGGATGCCCTGATTATGCGCGTGGTTTGCCTTCCACATTGGGCGGCTGGACCTGGCCGGCGCCCCGTCGTCAGGAATCCGAGGCGCACAGCCCAGGTGCGAATGCGCACCGCAATGATATTTTGAACGAAAGGATGTGGCTTCGGGCGCATGGGCGACGAGACACCGATATCCGCGTTCCGCACTGACATACGCCAAGATAACGGTGAGGTAAGCGAACTTGATCAGCGCCCTTGATCCTCAAGGGTTGGCGGCGACGCAACACCATTTTCACAAACGCCTACATTATTCCCCTCAACTGCGCCGGGCGCTACTGGCAATTTTGCGCTGCCGGGGATGTTCTTGAGCCTCTTTTGAACACATTCATGTGCAATTTATTTCACTTGATATATGATGATGTTTGGACTGTTTTGCTCCGCAAAAGGATCGGTGAGACATGAAAAACGCTGCCCATAGCGCGATACCTTCCCCCGCCGTGATGATGAAGCGCGGCGTCGCTGATCATATTGCTCAGGTGGTTAAGGTTGCGTCGTTCCGAGATCGGCATTTTCCCGCCCGGCGGCTCAGCCTTGTGGCCACGCTGCCCTTTCTGCTGCTTGGCGCCTGCGCCGAGCCCCAAGCGCCTGCGACAATTGCAGCCGCGCCGAGCCCTGTTTCAAGCTCGGCACCAACCCCGTCCTGCAATACGCCGCTTGGCAATCAGGCTGACAAACAAAGTCCCTCAACACCTTGGCAGCGCGCCATTGACCGCAAGCGCGCGGAAGACTGCATGCAGGCTCTCGATCCCAGACCAGCACCCTCTCGGCCTGAGTATGTGGGGAATCCCAGGCAGGAAGACATGGACAAGAGAAGCCTCGATCTTGCTCCGCTCGGATTGAATGCTCGCCTAGGGCCGGGGGGTAATTTCCGAGACCGTCTTCCCATTCCGGAAACGTGCCAGCCTAGTTGCTGAGGCGGCGCCGCCGAATGGCTTGGAAGATTTTGCAAATGCTTTCGCCCGCCATAACCGTCCTTAGGCGCGGGGACACTGCGTTACCCCACCCTCAACTATCCCCGCGCTTCGCCCGCTCAGCTTCCCGCAAATAATCCTCAGTCGTTTTCGTCACTGGTCGCGGCGCGCCAGCGTAAGGATCAATGCCGCCATTGGTCGCTTCCAAAACGCGGCAATCCTCACACAAATCCAGCAAAGCCTGACGCGCCGGGTCGGCGAACATCCAATGCGCGGAAAGCTTCGCCTTCACCCGCGCGATGGAGGATTTCGTGCCGAACAGCTTGTTGCAGCGCGGGCAGGCGGCGGGTTCTTCCGCCTTCACCACCAAAGGCTGCGCGGCCTCGAGGGCGAAATTCAAGCGTGGTTCCAGCGTAATCACCTTCTCCGGGCAGGTCGCGGCGCAAAGCCCGCATTGCACGCAGGCATCTTCCAAAAAGCGTAATTCTGGGCGATCCGGATTGGCGCTGAAGGCGCTGGTTGGGCAGACGCTGGTGCAGGCAAGGCAGAGCGTGCAGCCCGCCTGATCCACAAGCGCCAAACCAAAGGGCGCCTTTTCCGGCAAAACCACCACAGCAACCCGCGCCGAAGCCGCTTCGCGCAAAGCACGAAAGCCTTGCTGCGCCATCTCTCGCGGGCTGCCCAAGGCTTCAAACCGTGCGGGCGCGAAGCCCGGCGCCATGCGGGGCAGGGCGGCCAAAGCCTCACTTAACGAAAACGGATCATCGGTTTCCAAAAGCGCGGCGCGCGGCGCGGGGCCGGTCAGCCCAAGCCCGTCCATTACAGCCGTTGCGTAGTCAATATTGCGCAACACGCCATCCACGCCATGCCCGCGCTTGGCAGGCGCCAAAAGCCGCACCGCCGCCGCGCCCCAGGCAAAGGCACCGGCAAAAACCGCCAAATCCAGCGATGAAATTTCATTGACGCGCATTGGCAGCACACGCGCTGGCAAGCCATCACCATGCCGGGCGAGGGCATCAATCAACGCCTCCCCATGCGCATCATCATGCAGCAACACCACCGGCGCCTCACCGCCCGCATCGGCATAGGTCAGCAAAAGCCGACGCAACCGACGCAGCAAAGCCTGGGTCGGCGGCAGCGCATAAGTCGCCGCCCCAGTCGGGCAAACCGCCGCACAGGCACCGCAGCCCGCGCAAATCTCCGCACTGATCACCACCTGGTCCTTGAGCGGACCCGTACCCGGCGTAATGGCGCCGGTGGGACAGAGATCAAGGCAGCGCGTGCAGCCTTCGCGCTTGTTGCGCGCATGGGCGCAAAGCTTCCCGTCGAAACTCACGAAACGCGGCTTGTCGAAACTGCCGACCAATTCCCCAGCCGCGACAATGGCGCGCTCCAAAGCCGCCGCATCGATGGGATCGGCGCGCAGATACCCTTGGCGCACCTCATGCGCTGGAAAAAGCGGCGCGGCGCCGGTCAGATCCAGAATGATATCCGCCCGGCTGATCGCGCCATCCTTGCCTTTGCCCCAGGAATAGGCCGCGCGGGACGATGGGCTCGGCGCCGCCGCGCCATCCACCGTGATTTCGAAAGCACCAAGGTAACCACTGGCCGCGCGCGCCCGCCCGCGCATGACGGGGAAACCCGCCTGACGCGGCGGCGCCACCGGCACATCGCCGGTCAGCAGGACGGTGATGTCGAGCTTTTCCTGCAAGCGGGCGGCGGCGGTCAGCGCTACCTCGTCCCGGCCCAGCACCAGGGTGATGCCCGCGCTTTCCAGGCTGACCAGGGGGATTTCTGGCATCGGCTCGGCGGCGGCGGCGATCAGCGCGGCCATTTTTGGCCCGGCCTGCTTGCCCTCAGTGGACCAGCCGGCGGTCTCACGGATATTGACGAAAAGCGGGGCCGCGGCGCCGGCGGCCTCGGCCTCCTGGGTGAAAAGCGGGGCTTGGGCGGTGCAGGCGATGGTGAGTGGCCGGCCGGTGGCGAGCGCGGCTTCAAAGCGATCAAGCTGAGCCATGCAAAGCTGCTCGGCACCACGGATTTCAACGCCGGCGCCGCAGCCGCGCGCCAAGGCTTTGCCATCCAGCAGCATGGTATCTTCGCAGCTACACACCAGGGCAATCCGCCCCTTTTCCCCTGACATGATGCTTTCCCCTGCCCCCCCGCTGTGAAGACAGCGTGGCGCGGCATATATGGCACTCAAGACAGGCTGACGAGGGATGGCGCCAGGGTGGTTGAGGATTTGCCCGCATTGCCGAGCGTTTTCACGCCGATCATCGCCCTTCGTGAGGGCGGCGATGCGCTGCGCCATGCCTGCACGATTGCGCCGGAAAAAGGCGCGGGCACGCTGGTATGGGTGCGGTCCTGGGCGCGGGCGGAAGCCGCCATTGTACTTGAACCCGAAGAAGCCCTGCCTGCCGCCAGGCTTGCCTTGCATGCGGCCAGCGTCGCTTTGGCCGATGCGCTTGGCGCTTATGGCCCGCCCGATATTCCACTGATTTTCGATTGGCCCGCTCGGCTTCGCCTGAATGGCGCCCTGGTGGGGCAAACCCGCCTTGGCCTGCCCGCCGACACCCCGCCGGATGGCGTGCCGCCCTGGCTGGTGGTTGGGATGGAACTCCGCTTCGCTGAATATGCCGATGCAGAACCCGGCGAACGCCCGGACCGCACATCCCTGCTGGCGGAGGGTTATGATGATGTAACCCCCGCTTTGCTGGTCGCTGCCTGGGCGCGGCATTTCATGGCGACGGTCGCGGATTGGCAGGGGCGCGGCTTCAAGACGCTCGCCGAACGCTACCTCGCGCGGCTTGACCCCAAGCTTGGC
>CAMCEP010000259.1 GCA_945873675.1 Asaia bogorensis | reverse complement strand
AACAATTGACCGGTACCGATATGGTGCATGTGCCTTATCGCGGCAGCGGACCCGCAGTGCAGGATCTGATCGCGGGCAATGTCCAGGCCATGTTCGATTCCGTACCTTCCAGCGCGGCTTCTGCGCGTGATGGGCGCTTGCGGGCCTTGGCGGTGACAACGCGCAATCGCATCGCGCCTTTTCCTGATCTGCCGACCATCGCGGAGGCAGGTGTTCCAGGCTACGAGATTTCCACCTGGTACGGCATTTGGGCGCCGGCACGCACGCCGCCCGCCATTATCGCCCGCATGCAGCAGGCAGTCGCCACCGCCGCACGCAACCCCGAAACCCGCGCGCGCTTTGATGCGCTGGGCGCGGAGCCCGTGGCCGATAGCCCGGAAGATTATGCGCGTTTTGTGCGCGCCGAATATGATCGTTGGGGCAAGCTGGTGCGCGATGCGCGCATCAAACTCGATTGAAGGTGGCTTAAATGGAAACGGATTATCTGGTGATTGGCGCGGGTTCAGCCGGCTGTGTGGTGGCAAGCCGCCTTGGCATGGCCGGGCGGCGCGTCACGCTGCTGGAAGCCGGGCCGAAGGATAGCCACCCTTGGATCCATATCCCCGCCGGCATGTTGAAGCTGATGCAAAACCAGAAGCTGGTGAATTGGGGCTACACCACGGACGCCGATGCCGGCAGCAATAATCGCGAAATCCGCTGGCCGCGCGGGCGCACTTTGGGCGGGACTTCTTCCATCAACGGCATGCTTTACGTGCGCGGCAATCCGGCCGATTTTGATCTTTGGGCGCAAATGGGCTGCCGCGGCTGGAGCTATGATGAAGTGCTGCCGCTGTTTCGTCGCAGCGAAACCTATCGCAATGGCGGCGACCCTTCCGTGCGCGGCCAGGATGGGCCTTTGCAGGTGGAAGATTACCGCACGATCCTGCCGCTGACCCATCGCTTCATTGAAGCAGCGCAGCAAGCGGGCCATCCCTTCCGTAAGGATTTGAATGGGGTTGAGCAGGAAGGCGTTGGCTATTCGCAAATGACGCGCATTGGCCGCTGGCGCGGTTCGACCGCGCGTACTTATCTGGCGCAGGCGGGTGACAAGGTGCAGGTGGAAACCGAAGCCCAGGTTACGCGGTTGCTGTTTGAAGGCAAGCGCTGCGTCGGCGCGGAATTTCGCCAGGGCGGCACGCTCCGGCAAATCCGTGCCAAGCGGGAAGTCATCCTCTCCGGCGGCGCGGTGAATTCGCCGCATATGCTGCAAATTTCCGGCATCGGTCCAGCCGAGCATTTGCGCGCGCTGGGGATTGAGGTGCTGCAGGATATGCCGAGCGTCGGCGCCAATTTGCAGGATCATTACGTAACGCGCGTGCAGCATCGCGTACAAAATATGCTCAGCACCAATCAATTGGCGCGTGGGCTGCGGCTGGTGGAACAGGTGGCGCGCTTCTTCACGGTCGGCAATGGCGCGCTGACCTTCGGCGTGACTACGGCGCAGGTTTTCGCGCGTTCGCGTGAAGGGCTCGCCAGCCCCGATCTGCAATTGCTGTTCACGCCAGCAAGCTATGCGCTTGGTCAATTCGGCGTGCTTGAGAAAGAACCCGGCATGACTTGCGCCATTTGCCCGGTGAAGCCCGATAGCCGCGGCACCGTCATGGCGAAATCCGCTGATCCATTTGAAAGGCCAGCGATCCGGCCGAATTACCTCTCGGCGCGGAGCGATCAGGAATTGCTCGCGCGCGGTCTGCGCATGGTGCGCGAGATTTTCGCGCAAGCCGCCATCACGCCCTATAGTGTGAAGGAAATTCTGCCGGGGCCAGCAGTGCAGAGCGATGATGAATTGCTCGCCTTCGCCCGCCAATATGGCACCACCATTTATCACCCCGTCGGCACCTGCCGCATGGGCGAAGACCCGGCGAGTGTGGTGGATAGCCGGCTTCGGCTGCGCGGCATTGCCGGGCTTCGCGTAATTGATGCTTCCGTCATGCCAACACTGACCACCGGCAATACCAATGTGCCAACCATCATGATCGGCGAAAAAGGTGCGGATATGATCATGCAGGATGAGGCAGCGTAATGCGCGCGATCATTTGCGAAAGCTGGCGGGATTTTGACGCGCTCGAGGTCAAGGATGTGCCGCGCCCGGCACTGCGCCCGCATGGCGTTCGGATTAAAGTAGCGGCGGCGGGGGTTTCCTTCGCGACACAATTGGTGGTGGCTGGGAAATATCAACGCAAGCCGCCGCTGCCCTTCACACCAGGCACGGAAATCGTCGGCACGGTGCTGGAAGCGGCACCAGATGCCGATGCGCCACCACCTGGCACGCGGGTTTTCGCCGTGGTGGATTGGGGCGGCATGGCGGAAGAAGCCATCGCCGATGATATCCACACCATTGCCATCCCTGATGGCCTGCCATTGGAACCTGCCGTCGCTTTCCCGATTTCCTACCCAACCGCTGGTGCGGCACTGTTGTGGCGCGGTAGGATCAAGGCGGGCGATTGGGTGCTGGTGCATGGTGCGGCGGGTGGCGTTGGCCTCGCCGCGGTTGAAATCGCCAAGGCTTGCGGTGCCAAGGTGATTGCGCGCGCTGGCGTGGCAAAGCACGAAATGCTCCGCGCACGCGGCGCCGGTGTGGTGCTGGATAGCGCGGCACCCTTCCGCGATGCGGTGCGTGCCGCCACAGGCGGGCGAGGCGTCGATTGCCTGGTGGATACCATCGGCGGCCCTGCCTTTGATGAAAGCCTGCGGTGTCTCGCTGACGGCGGGAACCTTGTTGTGGTGGGTTTCGCCGGCGGCGGCATCCCAACGCTGCAAACCAATATCCTGCTGCTCAAGAATATCGGTGTGATTGGTGTGAATTGGGGCACCTATGTCGGCTGGTCCCCGGGCGATGGCCGCCGAGACCACGCGCCCGCCGCCCGCGCCCTTTGGAATCAATTGATGACCTGGTGGCAGCAAGGCGCGTTGAAGCCCGAAATCCATGCGGCCTATCCTTTGGAGCAATTCCGCGAAGCGATGGATGAGGTTTCAGCAAGGCGAAGTGCCGGCCGTGTGATCCTCCGCCCCTGAAAGCCGCGCGTGATGGAACACCCCGCCGCCCATGCCAATCACCGCGTCATTGCGTTGATTGTCGCCTCTGCGCTGCTCATGCAAAACCTGGATAGCGCCGTGGTCGCCACCGCGCTGCCCAGCATGGCGCGCGATATGGGCGAAGATCCGGCGCGCTTGGGTGCGGCCATCACCTCCTATCTGGTCGCACTCACGGTCTTTATTCCGTTTTCAAGCTGGATCGCAGATCGCTTTGGCGCCAAGCGTGTTTTCATGCTGGCCATCATTGTTTTCGTTGCGGCGTCTGCGCTTTCTGGCCAGGCGCGCGGCTTGGAAGACCTGATCGCCTTTCGCATCCTGCAAGGCGCGGGTGGTGCCATGATGTTCCCGGTCGGGCGACTTTTGCTGCTGCGCGGCGTGCGCAAGGAAGAACTGCTTTCTGCCATGGCCTGGCTGACGATGCCCGCATTGCTTGGTCCCGTCTGCGGCCCGCCGCTTGGTGGCATCCTCACCGATCTTTTCGGCTGGCGCGCGGTATTCTGGATCAATGTGCCGATCGGGTTGATCGGGTTCTTGCTTGTGGCGTGGAAAATCCCGGCCATTCCAGCAACCAATCCGGGCAAGCCTGATATTCTTGGCCTAGCGCTGGTGGGGTTTGCCTTGGCGCTTGGCATGTTCGGGCTTGAAACCGTGGGCCGGCATGTGGTGGCAGAACCCTGGCCTGGGGTTGCGTTGGCGGCAGGTTTGCTGATTGGCGTTGCCGCTTATTTTCATTGCCGCCGCGCGCCACGGCCGGCGATTGATATCGCGCTGCTCAAAATACAAACCTTTCGCCAACCGGCGCTTTTTGGCAGCCTGTTTCGCGTGGGTGCCGGCGCGGTGCCCTTTCTGGTGCCCATCATGCTGCAAATCGGCTTTGGCATGTCGGCTTCCGAAAGCGGGCTGATATCCTTCGCGACTGCGCTTGGTGCCTTCACCATGAAGCCGCTGGTGCGCCCGCTGCTCAGGCGCTTTGGCTTTCGCAACGCACTTCTAATCAACGGCGTCTTGGCATCGGCGGGGATCGCGCTGCTTGCCTTTCCCAATCCAGCCTGGCCGGTCGCGGCGATTTTCCTGCTGCTCGCTTGCGGCGGCCTGTTCCGCAGCCTGCAATTCACCTCGCTCAATACGCTGGTCTTTGCTGATGTGCAGCCAGAAAAACTCTCTGCCGCCACCAGCTTCTACAGCACGCTTCAGCAATTAT
>CAMCEP010000258.1 GCA_945873675.1 Asaia bogorensis | reverse complement strand
AAAGCGATAGCGCAGGCGCAATTCTTCGGGGAATTCCGCTTCACCCGCCACTTGAATCGGCAGCACTTCGGCCGCCGATTGCACTTCCACTTCACGCACGCGAAGCTCAATCGCGCCCGTCGGCAGCTTGGCATTCACCGTGCCGGCTTCGCGCGGGACAACATCGCCCGTCACCGTAATCACGCTTTCGGGGCGGAGTTCTTCCAGCAGTTTCAGCACGGGCGAACCCTGCGCCACCACGCATTGCGTCATGCCGTAATGGTCGCGCAAATCTATGAACAGCAAGCCGCCATGGTCGCGTTTGCGGTGCACCCAGCCGGAAAGCCGCGCGGGGGAGCCGGCATCGGTGGCGCGGAGCGCGCCGCAATGATGGGTACGATAGGCATGCATGGCGGAAATTCATCCTCAGGGGCGGGAAAGGCGGGGGAAAGCGCATCAGGGCGTGGTTTCTGTCAACCCCACCGCTTTCCCGAGGGCGGGCGCCCCTGTATGGAACGCCCCATGAACCGCCGCCATGCCGCCCCGGCTGCCGACCAAAGCCCTGCCCTGATCACCGATACGGGGAGCCTCGCCGCGCTTTGCGAAAGGCTGAAATCCGAGCCTTTTGTCACCGTGGATACTGAATTCATGCGTGAACGCACCTATTGGCCAGAGCTTTGCCTGGTCCAATTGGCCGGCCAGCATGAGGTCGCTTTGGTAGATGCCCTGGCGCCAGGGCTTGATCTTGGCCCTCTCGGCGAATTGATGGCGCAGCCGAACGTCGTGAAGGTGTTTCATGCCGCCCGGCAGGATGTGGAAATCTTTCTGCTGAAATTCGGCGCTGTGCCCTACCCGATTTTCGACACACAAATCGCCGCCATGGTGGCCGGTTTTGGCGATCAGGCGTCCTATGATTCGCTCTGCCGGTCACTCGCCGGGGTACAAATAGACAAGGCCCATCGCTTCAGCGATTGGTCCGCCCGGCCCTTATCCGACAGCCAATTGGCCTATGCGGCGGCGGATGTGACGCATTTGAGGAAGATTTTCGTCTCCCTCACTTTGCGCCTGGAACGGGAGGGGCGGATTGACTGGGTGGGGCAGGAAATGGGCGCACTCGCCGATCCCGCAACCTATTTGACCGACCCGGACACGGCTTGGGAAAAGCTTCGCCCGCGCACCTCAAACCGGCGCTTTCTGGGCGTTTTGCGCGCCATCGCCGCCTGGCGGGAACGCGAAGCCCAGCGCATCAATATCCCGCGCCAGCGGCTGGTGAAGGATGACACACTGCTCGAAATCGCGGCCACCATGCCCGATGGCGCAGGGGAATTGGCCCGCGCGCGTGGGATTTCGGAGAATTTCGCCCGCGGCAAATCGGGTGAAGGCTTGTTGGCTGCCATCCGCCAAGCCCGCGCCTTGCGCGAAGAAGAATTGCCCCAATTGCAGAAGGATAAGGTCGGCCCACCGCCCTCCCCGGCTCTGGTGGCGTTGCTTAAGGTGCTGTTGGCAGCGAAATCCGAAGAACATGATGTGGCACCCCGCCTGCTTGCTTCCAGCGATGATCTGGAAAAGCTGGCCACTGGGCAGGATGATGTGCCGGCACTTCATGGCTGGCGGCGGGAAGTGTTTGGCGAGGCCGCGCTGGCGCTACGCTCGGGGCAGCTTGCGCTTGGCGTGGATGACCGGCGGGTGAAGCTGATCCCAGCGGGTTAGTGCGCGTCCCGTGCACATTCGTTCACAGGACACGCACTAAACTTTTGTTTTGTCGCATTTTCGGAGTCGCCAAGTGATCTCACTTGGCTTGAAAATGCTCTAACCCGGCGGGTTCCAGTCAAATAGAATGATCGCCGCGGCAGCCAGGCCCAGCAGGCAGAACAGCATGGACAGCATGGGCCAGGCATCGCGCGGGCCGCGCATGGCGATCACAGCATTGCCAACCAGGGATACCATCACCGCCGCCACCGGCTGGGACCAATGCAATTCGCGGAAACCCCAGACAATCAGACCAATCCAGGTGACCAGCGCCGCACGCGACAGCCAAACCCAGAAGGTGGATGCGGCTTCGGAAGCCGGGCGCATTTCGGGTGCCGGGCTTTTGGATTGGATAAAGGCGCCGATCGAAAGCAGCACCATGGCGGTGTAATACAGGGTCACGCGTCTTTCATTGCAGCCCAAAAGCGCCCTCTGCAAGAGGTTTCCTGCGCGCAAAGGTCGCCCTACGCCTCATTCCGCGCTAACCCTGCGCCATGTCCGCCCCGCCCCCTGCCCTTTTGCAAGTGCTGCCCGCGCTCCGTTCGGGTGGGGTGGAACGCGGCACGCTGGAGATTGCCGAGGCGCAAATTGCCGCTGGCTTCCGCGCCATTGTGGCTTCCGCGGGCGGGGAGATGGTGTCGGCGCTGGAAGCGCTGGGGGCCAAGCACATCACTTTGCCGCTGACGGCGAAATCGCCCTTCGCCCTGTGGCGCAATGCGGCGGCGCTGACCGCGCTGGCGCGGGCGGAAGGGGTTGCGCTGATCCATGCGCGTTCCCGCGCGCCCGCCTGGTCAGCACTGATGGCGGCCAGGCGCGCAGGGCTGCCCTTCGTCACCACCTATCACGGCGCCTATAATGAAGGCTTCCCCGGCAAGCGCTTCTATAATTCAGTGATGGCGCGCGGCGACCGCGTGATTGCCATCAGCCATTTCATCGCCGATCTGATCCGCACCCGACATGTTGTGCCAGAAGCCAGGTTACGCGTAATCCCGCGCGGTGTTGACCCTCGGCGCTTTGATCCTGGCTTGGTCAGCGCTGAAAGGCTCGAAAAGCTCCGTACTGCCTGGGGCCTGCCTGAAGACCGCACAATCATCATGCTGCCGGCGCGCGTCACGCGCTGGAAGGGCCAGATGGTGCTGGTGGAAGCCATGGCGCGGCTGCCCGGCGATTCGCTTGCCCTGCTGGTGGGCGATGCGGAAGAACGCCCGGCCTTTCGCGCTGAATTGGAAGCCCGCATTGAAAGCCTGGGGCTGAAGGATCGCGTGCGGCTGGTGGGTCACGCCAATGACATGGCGGCGGCGCTGATGCTGGCGAATGTCGTTATCCATGCCTCCACCGATGCGGAAGCCTTTGGCCGCACCGTGATCGAAGCCCAGGCCATGGCGCGGCCCGTGATTGCGAGTGACCTTGGCGCGCCCCGCGAAACCGTGGCCGAAGGTGTCACTGGCTGGCGCACCCCGCCCGGCGATGCCGCAGCACTTGCCGAAGCGATTGGCAAGGCGCTGGCCCTGCCACCCGCCGAACGCGCCGCACTTGGCGCCAGGGCGCGGGCGGCAGTGCTTTCTGGCTACACGACTGCGGCCATGCAGGCAGCGACTATTGCGGTTTATCGGGAAGTGCTGCGATGAAGCCGCGCATCCTGGTGATCAAGCTGGGCGCACTTGGGGATTTCGCGCAGGCCTTCGGGCCTTTTGCCGCCATTCGCGCCCATCACCCGGGGGCGGAGATCACGCTGTTGACCACGCCGCCCTTCGCACCCCTCGCGCGCCAAGCGCCGTGGTTTGACCTGGTGTGGGAGGATGGCCGGCCAAAGGGCCTCGCCGCGCTTTGGGCCTTGGGGCGGAGGCTGCGCGCGGCGCGCTTTGGTCGCGTTTATGATTTGCAGACCTCTGACCGGTCCTCGCGCTATCGCTGGCTGGTCGGGCGCGGGGTGGAATGGTCCGGCATTGCCGCCGGCGCTTCCCACCCGCATGCCAATCCGCGCCGCGATTTCATGCACACGGTGGAACGCCAACGGGAGCAATTGGCCATGGCCGGGATCGGCCAATTCCCGGCGCTCGCGCTTGATTGGCTTGATGCCGATATCACGCGCTTCGCCTTGCCGGATCGCTTTGCGCTGCTGATCCCCGGCGCGTCACCCGGCAGGCCGGCCAAGCGTTGGCCGGTGGAGAATTTCGGCGCCTTGGCGGCAGGGCTGGATATCCCAGCCGTCATCCTGGGCGGCCCTGCCGAAGCCAGCCTGGGCGCGGCCATCAGCGAAGCCACCCCCGGCACGCGTGACCTGACGGGCAAGACAAGCTTCGCCGATATCGCGGCGCTGGCCAGGCGCGCGGCCTTTTGCATTGGCAATGACACGGGCCCGACGCACCTTGCCGCCGTGGCCGGCTGCCCGACGCTCGCTTTATTCGGTGAAGATAGCGACCCCGCGCTTTGCGCCCCGCGCGGGCCCCGCGTGGCCGTGCTGCGCCACCAGCCGCTTGCCGCCCTGCGGCTCGCTGCCGTACAGGCCGCACTTCAGGATTTGATCAATCAACCTGCGGCAACGGCTTGACCCGGAAGGGGCCTCTGCCCATGGTCCGGCCTCTC
>CAMCEP010000257.1 GCA_945873675.1 Asaia bogorensis | reverse complement strand
CACATCAAGGCTGGTAAGCGCGCCGCCAATTGGCCGCGCGGCATTGATGCGCCCAAGCACCAAATTTGCATCCGTCAGTGTCGGGCGATCATTGCCCTGCCCATAACAGACCGGGCCGGGCCGGCTGCCCGCGCTTTCCGGTCCCACTTGCAGCAAGCCACCGCGATCCACGGCGGCGATAGAACCACCACCCGCGCCAATCGTGGTGATCTCAATCATCGGGGAGCGGATGACCAAGCCGAAATCAATCGTGGCCTGTGCGGCCAATGCCATCTGCCCATCAGCAATCAAAGACACATCAAAGGAAGTGCCACCCAAATCGCAGGTAATCAAATGGCTGAAGCCGGCTGCCTTGGCGATGGCGCCTGCCGCAATCACCCCCGCCGCCGGGCCAGACAGCGCCGTGCGCGCCGGAAAGCGCCGCGCGGTCGCGGTGGACATGATCCCACCATTCGATTGCACAATATGAAACCGCCCACCGAAACCTTCCTCGGCCAGCGCGCCTTCCAGCTTGCCAAGGTAACCCGCGACCAAAGGCTGCAAATAGGCGTTGAGTGCCGTGGTCGAAGCCCGCTCAAACTCCCGAATTTCCGGCAGGATTTCGGAAGAAACCGAAACATGCGGATTGGGCCAGATGCGCCGCACTGCTTCCGCCGCCGTCTGTTCATTGGCGGGATTGGCATAGGCATTGATGAAAATAATGGCGCAGGATTCCGCACCTGCGGCCAGCAATTGCCGCGCCGCAGCCTCAACCGCCGCGATATCCACTGGCGTGTGGATGCTACCATCAGCCAGGCAACGCTCCGGCACTTCCAGGCGCAAATCACGGTCAGCAATCGGTTGGAAATCACCCCACAGCCCCCAGGTGTGGCGGCGATCTCGGCGCCGCATTTCCAGCACATCGCGAAAGCCAGCCGTGGTGATCACGCCAAGCTTCGCACCCTTCCTTTCCAGTAGTGCATTGGTGCCAACGGTCGTGCCATGCACCACCGCCGCCATGCCGCCAGCACCGCCAAGCGCGCGCAGGCCCGCGAGGAAGCCCGAAGCCTCATCACCGCGCTGGCTTGGTACTTTCGCAGTCTGGAAGCGCCCAGTCACAGGATCAAACAGGAAAAGATCCGTGAAGGTGCCACCGACATCAACGCCAACAATCGCACCACTCATGATGCGCGGCTTCCATAATCGCGCGCTGCGGCTTCGGCGCTGACATAGCCAAGGCGGATATCACGCGCGATGGCCTCCATGGGCCGCGCAGCAGGACTACCCCAACCGCCACCGCCAGGGCTTTCCAGGCGCACGCGTTCACCCTGGCCGATAGAAACACCGACAATCTTGCTCGCCATGGGCGGGGTTTCCCCCGCGCTACCCCAGGTGAAGCGATTGAGCGCGCCGTCAGCACCACCCGCCACGCCAAAGGGCGCGAAACGCCCGCGTTCACCGAGCAAGGCCACCTCCGTGCGGCCCGGGGCGAGTGCTTCAATCTCATAAATCGCACCAACACCGCCGCGATGTTCGCCCGCGCCGCCGCTATCCGGGCGCAAAGCCCATTGCGTGAACATGACCGGATAAGCGGCTTCCAGAATCTCCACCGGCGGAATCGTCGCGGTTGAGATCGGGTTATTCGCGTGATGCAAGCCATCGGTTGCAGGGTTGCCGCCAAGCCCGCCGCCGAAGAAGGAGAACATCACCCAGCGCGTGCCATTTTCCCGCTGACCGGAAAGCGCCAGCGCATTGATGGTGCCGAAGGGCGCGGCAGTCGCGGTGGCGGGGCGCGCCTGGCCGAGCGCGCCGAAAATCACGCCAATCAAGCGCAGGATGGTTTCTGTATAACCGGCGACCGGGCGCGGCGCTTCCGCACCCAGCAAGGTGGTGGGCGGTGCAATCACTTCCACCGGGCGCAAAACGCCCGCATTCGCGGGCACATCGGGGAAAGCGTGCTTGAGTGCGACATAACAAGCCGCCACGGTCGTCGCGATTGAGATATTGAGCGGGCCCGCACATGGTGGCGAGGATCGCGACATATCCAAGGTCAGCCGATCACCGGCGATGGTCAGGTCAAGCGCAATGCGCAGCGCCTCATCCTTCACGCCATCATTATCCAGGAAATCATCAAAGCTGTAGTGCCCATCGGCAAGGGCCACGATTTCCGCGCGCATCAGCGCCTCTGCCCGGTCAGCCAATTGCCCGAAGGCCGCGGCAATGCGCGCATCGCCATAATCATCCAGCAATTCGATCAGTCGCTTTTCACCAAGATCGAGCGCATTCAACTGCCCGTTCAAATCACCCCAATTGGATTGCGGCACGCGCGAATTGGCAGCCAGAATATCCAGAATATCCTGCTGCATTTGCCCGGCGCGGATCAGTTTTACGGGCGGGAAACGCACACCTTCCTGATGGCTTTCTGTCGCGCGCGGATTGTAATTGCCGGGCACATTGCCGCCGATATCCAGCCAATGGCCAACACTCGCCACCCAGCAGAACAGCTTGCCGGTGCGGAAAATCGGCCGCACCAGGCGGAAATCATTCAAATGCGTGCCGCCAACATAAGGATCATTGAACAGGAATGTATCGCCTTCCTGAAGCCCACCTTCCGCCGCGACTTTGCGAATGACGGACCGCACCGCGAAGGACATGGCGCCGACAAAAATTGGCAAACCCTTAGTGCCCTGAACCAAAGTATCGCCAGTGATCGCATCATAAACGCCATGACAGGCATCGCGCGCTTCGGCGATGATGGGGTTGAAGGCGCTGCGATAAAGCGTCGCATCCATCTCATCGGCGATTTGTTCAAGCCGCCCCTTCAGCACTGCGAGGGTTACGACATCAAGGCGCGCAGAGGGGGCTTCGGTCATCTCATAATCCAAGATAGCTGCGGCGCAATTCCGGATCGGCGGCGATATCGCGCGCCGCGCCGCTGAGCGTAATCACGCCATTTTCCAGCACATGTGCCTGATCCGCCACTTCCAGGCTTTGCGCCACGTTTTGTTCCACCAGCATGATCGTCAACCCATCCGCATGCAGACGCCGGATTAGCGTGAACATTTCCTCGACCAGCAAAGGCGAAAGGCCGAGCGATGGTTCGTCCAGAATCAGTAGCCTCGGTTCCGCCATTAGCCCGCGCCCAATGGCGAGCATTTGCTGCTCTCCGCCCGAAAGCGTACCGGCGGCCTGGCGGGTTCGTTCCTTCAGGCGCGGGAAAATGCCAAAGACGCGTTCCAGATTGCGCGCACGATTGGCCCGCGCGCGACGATAGGAACCAAGTTCCAGCACTTCCCGCACATTCAAATTCGGGAAGATCTTACGTCCTTCCGGCACATGAATCAGGCCAAGCGAAACGATCTCCGGCGGTGAAAGCGTAGACAGGCTCTGCCCCGCGAAACGGATTTCTCCGCCACGCGGGCGCACCACACCGCTGATGGTCATGTTCAGCGTCGTCTTGCCCGCACCATTGGCACCGAGCACCGCAACTAAAGCGCCTTCGGCCACGCTCAGATTAATGCCACGCAAGATCAGGGTTTCACCGTAGCCGGCCTCAAGCGCTTTGATTTCAAGCATGGGCGGCCAACCTTTGCGCGGCCCCAGGGCCAAGATAGGCCTCAATCACTGCGGGGTTGCCCACGACCTCGGCGGCCTCGCCCGAGGCGATGATCCGCCCACCCGCCAGAACATGCACATATTCGCAAAGGCTCATCACCGCCTGCATCACATGTTCGATCATGAGGATAGTGACACCGCCCGCGCGAATATCCTGCAATACCGGCAGGAAATCGCGGAGCTCAGAAGGATTCAACCCCGCCAATACTTCGTCCAATAAAAGAATACGGGGGCGTGTCGCCAGCGCTCGCGCCACTTCAAGGCGCTTGCGCCCCGCCACCGTCAGCGCCGCCGCGGGTTTGTCCAATTGCGGGCCAAGGCCAAGCCGCTGGCCCACTTCTTCTGCCAACGCCAAAGCATCGCGGCGCTTGGGCAGGCGCAGAAAGGCACCAACAGCGATATTTTCACGCACAGAAAGCCCAGCGAAAGGCTGCACAATCTGGAAAGTGCGCGCGAGACCAAGCTTCGCCAGATCATGCGGTTTGCGCCCGGTGATTTCCTCGCCATCCAGCAACACCAGCCCAGCGCTTGGCTGTTCGAAGCCGGCGATCATGGCGAAAAGCGTCGTCTTGCCTGCACCATTCGGGCCGATCAGCCCGGTGATGGAACCTTCCCGCACATCGAAAGTCGCCTCCGATACCGCCGTCAGCCCGCCGAAGCGCTTGGTCAGATCACGCACCGCGAGGAAAGCGGGGTCCCTCCCCTGCCCTGTCATGGCGCC
>CAMCEP010000256.1 GCA_945873675.1 Asaia bogorensis | reverse complement strand
GGCGTGGTCGGGCTGATGACCATTCCCTGGCAGGCGGAATTCACGCCGGCGGTGGAAATTGGCTGGCGGATTGGTGCGCGTTTTCGCCGCCTGGGCTATGCGGAGGAAGCCGCACGCGCCGCCTTGGGCTTTGGCTTTGCCACAGTTGGGCTAAAAAACATCGTCGCCTTCACCGTGCCGGGCAATGCTGCCTCCTGGAAGCTCATGGAAAAGCTTGGCATGCGCCATGAAGGTGAATTCGATCATCCGCGCCTGCCAGAAGGCCATCATTATCGGCGGCATTTGCTTTATCGAATGGATCAGGCCGGCTGGCGTGACGGCGCCAGCTTGGGGTGATAGAGGCTTTGCGCCCAAGCCCAGTTTAAGGATTGCCCGCCATGCCCGTCTCTCGCCAGGAATTTCGTGATGCCATGGCCAGGCTTGGGGCGGCGGTGAATATCATCACCACGGATGGCGCGGCGGGGCAGGGCGGCATTACCGCGACAGCCGTTTGTTCCGTGACAGATGACCCGGCCACTTTGCTGGTCTGCCTCAATCGTACCAGCCCGCGCAGTGCGCTTTTTCTTGCGAATGGCGTGCTTTGCGTGAATACGCTCGCCGCCGGACAGCAGGGCGTTTCCGACGCCTTTTCCGCGCCGAGCGACAAGGCCGATATGGCGAGCCGCTTTGCCGCCGGTACTTGGACTCGGCTTGCCACCGGGGCCCCCGCGTTGGATGGCGCTGCGGCGAGTTTCGATTGCCGTATCACGGAAGTGATGGAACAGGGCACGCATAGCGTGGTCTTCGCAAGCGTTGAGGCCGTGCGCTTTGCCGATATGGCAGCCGGCTGCCTGATGTATTACGCGCGCGGCTATCATGGGCTGCCGATAGGGCAGTAATACCCGCGCGCTTGGCCATATTTTTTCACGCCATCGCCCTAATCAAACCGTAAACCCAGCCCAGGTAAGGTTCCGAAAACATTGCGCCGAGGCTGGCCATGACCGACATCACCGTATCCCTGCCCGAACAGCTTGCCGAGGAAATCAGCCGCCGCGCTGAGGCGCTTGGCACGACCGCCGAGGAATGGGTTGCCGCCATGCTGGGTGACATCACCGCCGACCTGCCGGAAGAACCCGGGGAAGGTGGCGATGACTGGATTTCCCGCTGAGTAGGAGTTTACAGCGACGGGCCTAGCGCCTAATCGGCGCGGCCCATGTCCTTCTTCGAAATCCTGCCGCCTTCGGTCCTTTTCTTCGCACTTGGCTTCGCGGCGGCCGCGCTGCGTTCCGATCTTTCGGTGCCGGATGCGCTGGCGAAAACCCTTTCGCTTTATTTGATGATGGCAATCGGCCTGAAGGGCGGCATTGCCATTGCGCAGCCTGGCGCCTCGTCAGGGCTGATCCCAGCCCTGATCCTGGGCATTGCGCTTTCGGCGTTTTTGCCCCTGCCGGCCTATGGCTTGCTCCGCGCCGCCACACCACTGGACAAGGCCACGGCGGCGGCGGTCTCCGCGCATTATGGCTCGGTCAGTGTGGTGACCTTTGCTGCGGCGGTCGGGCAATTGAATGCGACCAATACGCCTTATGAGGGCTTCATGCCCGCCGTGCTGGCGGCGATGGAAACGCCGGCGATTCTGACCGCGCTGCTGATTGCGCGGCGTGGCGGCGCGGCGACTTCCGGCGGGGCCAAGGAAATGGCGCGGGAGGTTTTTCTGAATGGGTCGGTCGTGCTGCTGCTGGGTGCCTTTTTGATCGGCTGGCTGGGTGGGGCGGCAGCGGATCGGCAGCTGGCACCCTTCATCACGGCGCTTTTTCCGGGTGCGCTTTGTCTGTTTTTGCTTGAGATGGGCATTACCGCGGCGCGGCGACTCCGCGATAGGGGCCGGGGGCTGGATGCGCGGCTGATTGGCTTTGCGGTGCTGATGCCGCTGATCGGTGGCGCGGCGGGGCTGGCGGGCGGCGTGCTGATTGGGCTTTCCACTGGGGGTGTGGGGCTGATGGCGGTGCTGGGGGCTTCGGCTTCTTATATTGCAGTGCCGGCGGCGATGCGGCTTGCGCTACCCTCGGCCGATGCCGGCATTTACGTGACCCTTTCCTTGGCGATCACCTTCCCCTTCAATGTGCTGGCTGGCATTCCGCTGTGGCTTTGGGCGGCGCGGCTGGCCACACAATAAGCAAGGGGAGACGGGACAATGCACGCGCGCAAAAGGATCGAAATTGTCGTGGAGGCCGTGCGGGCCGAAGCCGTGACCCTGCTGCTGGACCGGATGGGCGCCACGGGCTGGACGATTCTGCCGGTGCTGGCTGGGCGCGGCCATCAGGGCATTCGCCGTGCCGGGGACCCGGGCGGCGTTGATGATAATGTGCTGGTGCTTTGCATCACCTCGGCCGAGGTCGCATCCCGCGTCCTGGCGGCGGAGGGCGAATTGCTCGGCGCCAGGCCAGCGATTGTGACGCTGACGGATTGCCAGGTGCTGCGGGCGGATCACTTCTGAACAGGTTTTGGTTGACCCCGGGCACCGGGCGGGCCTAGGGGATGCGTATGCAAAGACCATTCGGCGCCAATTCCGGCACGGCTGCTGCCAAGCGGCTGTTTGGGCTTGGTCTAATCGGGCTGGCGCTGATGGCCCCGCTAACCGCCTTTGCCACGTCGGATACACCCGCAAGCCCGCAGCGTCAGCCGCGGCCCTCTGCCACCAATGCTGCTGCGCGTCCTGCACCACCCGCCCTGCCGGAACCCTGGGGGCTTTGCGCCGCTGCCATTTCGGCGGCGGAACGCGATGCCGGCATGCCAGCGGGCTTGCTTGGTGCCATTGCCAAGGTTGAAACCGGGCGCCGGGCGCCGGATGGCAGCGTACAGCCCTGGCCCTGGTCCTATAACGCCGCCGGTGATGGCCGCTACGCCGCTTCGAATGCCGAGGCGCTTCAGGAAGTGCGCGCTATTCAGGCGCGGGGTGTGCGTTCAATTGATATTGGCTGCATGCAGGTCAATCTGCTGCATCACCCGGATGCCTTCCCAAGTCTGGAAGCGGGCTTCGATCCCACCACCAATGTCGCCTATGCGGTGCGCTATTTAAGAAGCCTGCAGGCACGCACCGGGGATTGGCATCAGGCGGTCGCTTTGTACCATTCCGCCACACCGGAACGTGGGCTGATTTATCAGCAGCGCGTGATGGCGGCTTTGAGTGGCAGTGGTTTTGTCCCCGGCCCGGCCCCTGGGGTTATTCCCTTGCCAGGCCCGGCCATGGCGGGGCTTTGCGCATCTGGCCGCGGCGCGGTGATGCTGATTGGCGCGCGTGAGCCCAGCCTGAAACCTGTGCCGACAACGCCCGAGGTTGAGCTTCGTCTGCGCGGCGGCGGTGCCCCCGGCCCGGCGACGCGCACGCGCATCATGTGCCTGCCCAAGGCCGGGAATACCGCGACGGAAGTGGCCGAGGCGCGCCCGGCATCGGCTGGCGCGCGGCGTTAGCCAGTAAGACGCGCCATCCCGCCCATATAGGGCCGCAGCACTTCCGGAATGGCGATGCTGCCATCCGCTTGCTGATGCGTTTCCAGCACCGCAATCAGCGCGCGCCCCACGGCAACACCAGACCCATTCAACGTGTGCAGGAAATTCGTGCCCTTTGCATCCTTGGCGCGGTAGCGTGCGCCCATGCGGCGCGCCTGGAAATCCCGGCAATTGGAACAGGATGAAATCTCTCGCCACGCGCCCTGACCAGGAAGCCAGACTTCCAGATCATAGGTGCGCGCGGCGCCAAAGCCCGTATCGCCGGCGCAAAGAATGATCCGCCGCCACACCAGGCCCAATTCGGTCAGCACGCGTTCGGCGCAGCGCGTCATGCGTTCATGCTCGGCGTCGCTTTCTTCGGGCTTCACGATGGAAACGAGTTCCACCTTCGCGAATTGATGCTGGCGCAGCATGCCGCGCGTATCGCGCCCGGCACTGCCGGCTTCAGAACGGAAGCAGGGCGAAAGCGCGGTCAGGCGCAAAGGCAGATCAGCCTCTGGCTTGATTTCCTGCGCGGCGAAATTGGTCAGCGGCACTTCTGCGGTTGGAATCAGCCAACGGCCATCCGTGGTGCGGAAAAGGTCTTCGGCGAATTTCGGCAATTGGCCGGTGCCATACATGGTGGCGTCATTCACCAAAAGCGGGACCGCACTTTCGGTATAACCATGCGCTTCCGTATGCAGGTTCAGCATCCATTGCCCGAGCGCACGTTCCAGCCGCGCGAGCGGGCCCTTCAGCACCGTAAAACGCGCCCCGGCGAGCTTGGCGGCAGTGGAAAAATCCATCAGCCCAAGCGCCTCACCCAATTCGAAATGCTGCTTGGGCGTGAAG
>CAMCEP010000255.1 GCA_945873675.1 Asaia bogorensis | reverse complement strand
GCGCTATGGCAGGCGGCCGGTCCAAGCCAGCGCCGCGCAGCAATTTGGGAAATAGCGCTGATCGCACCCATCATGCCGCGCGAAGCGAAGGCTTGGCTTAACGCGGCAAGCGGTTGGCTGGACACGCCGCGGCGTATCACGCAGGTCGTGCGCGATAAGTCAGATTGGCGCAGTGGCAGCGTGATGGAAATCGTCGCACGCAATGAAAATCTGATCGGATTTTCTATTTCCTACGAAAATCGTATCTCCCCCATGGGAGCGCTAAATCGCAGGATAAAAGTTGCACGCTTGGACGAGGAGAAGGAGAATTCAGGCCGGGAGATCATTCCCCGCTATACCCAAGACGCCAAAGAGGGCGCATCGCGCAACGACAAGGCCGAGCCCGCGAAAGCAAAAGGCAGGGCCAATAATCCGCAGTTAAACCGCGCATTGGGTGACATGATCGAAGGATCATCTGATAAGGCGCTAGGCAAGATTGTGGCGCTGGTTGATCAGCTGGCCAATCCTGAAATCCATGCAACTCTTCTTGGGCCTTCGCTGCGGCGGTTGAAACGCCTTCGCCCGCCTCGGCCGGCAAGTCTTAGGCGGATGCTCTTCATGCCTCTTGCAGGAGCATTGATGGAACCGTTTCAGTGGCGGCGATCAGAAGGGTATATTCCGCGCTCGGTACTTCAGTCCTTATTGGAGTCACTGAAACAGGCGATTGGTCCCCAGCTTGACGTACTATCGTTACAATTACGGGGCGGTAGCCTTGAAGATGAAAAGCTTGTGAATCAGGTCGGCCGACAATTATGGCAAATGGCAGGAGCCGCCGCGCCGCGTCTTCTTTATGGTGATTCCTGGGCGCGCGCAGGGATAAGCCAACCGGATTTTGAAACCATCACTGTTCTGGCCGGTGCTTTGTGGCGCCATGCGGGACCGCTATGGGATGGCATGCAACAGGTCGCTGGTGATTGCCCGCCGGAAGCCTTGCGCGCCGCGTTGATGGGCCCAGCCCATGAGAACAATCTGGTATTCGCCGCCGCTCTCAATGCGCTTTTGCAGCGCGCCAAACGGCCTTCAATTTTCGTTTCACTTCTACAAAATTTTCCAGCACAAGTCCTTCCAGTAGTCGAGGATGTCTTAAGCAATTGGGTAGGCATCACTGAAGCCGATCTAGGTGACGAGGATTTCGTCACAAGTGCGCGCCTGGCTCAGGAAATAGGTATCGTCATTGCGGCACTTGAGGGATTGCCCAGAATTACCGCCAAGACCGACGCAAAGGAACTTGTCGCCCATCGGCGTAACCTGGAACAATTTTGCCGGACAAGCTATCAGGAATTGGTTTCGACGCATGTGATTCAAGCGTTACTTGATTTGCCCCCAGAGGATACCGAAGGCTTGATCGAGATTGAAAGCATGGCAAGGGTTGCGCGCAGCCTGGAAGATACCGGGCGGCGCGCTGGGTCGCCAAGACCTTATCAAGAGATGCAGGAGGAGTTTCGCTTGAAAATGGCGAAGCGAAATCAGGAATATGCCCAGTCCGGCATAACGGCCGTGGAGTTTGCAAGGATCGAGGAAATCCTGATGGGCCACGAGGCACCAAAAAGCATCTTCTCGAGGGTCGGCCCTCGAAGGCAAAGGAAGCGGTAATCTTGGGCCCTCCAAGCATAGGAGACCTTGGGGCTGTCTGGCAGAGTCCAAAGTGTAACTCGCTGCAAATCAGACAGAAAACGCCCTATCATTCATCTGACGCCAAAGGGCGACCGGCCAGGGTGATGATTATGGTCAAGCTTGCCTGAAACCATGTTGCCTGAAGAAACTCCGCCTTCGCGTGACGAAGTGGCATCCTACGCGTCGCTTGGCGCCAGTGTGCCCTTCACCAGCCACAGGCTATTGGGCGCGCGCATTCGGCAGCCTCCCGATGGCCGTGGCCTAGAGTTGGTCTTGGTCAATCCGGCGCAGACAAAGGGCAGCTACATCACGCCTTGGCGTGCCCTTCCGGATATTGGCGCGCCAACGCTATTCGATTTACGGCTTTGGGAAATTCTCTCGAATATCAAGGAAATTCATCCGACAGCCATTCGCCGTGAAGCGCTGAAGGTAGCTAGCGAAGGCATGGCGGGGCGGATAGTGGCCGACGCCGCGCGAAAGGCGCTGGAGAGCGAAGAGGTAAATGAGGCAATGCTCGCTGCCCAATTTGCCGCGCAGCTTGCTGGCGCATCGCCCGCCAGCCTTAGTCTCACCACCCAGCAAAACCCCGATGCGCCGGATTTGCGCGAAGCACAAAAAATGCTGACCATGCGTGATCCAAACTTAATGGCATCACTCCGCTTGCTTGCCGAAACCCTTTCCGCACTTGGTCCAACGGCACCACCCGCCATGGCACCGCTGCCCCGGCTCAAGCAGGAAATCTCCGCCATGCTGGCAGATCTCAGGGGCCGCCTCGATCAGGATGAGAAGGATGGCGAAGCGGCAGCACTCCGTTTCCTGATCGGCGCAACCGAAACCTCTCTGCATTATACGGAACTCACTTTCGCTGAAATCCAAACCCACCTTGGCGATATTGTGGATCTTATCGCGCGTCCGCGAATCAATGTGGCCAAGGTGCTCGAAAGGGCAAGGCGAACGGAATGGCTATTGGATGGCTGGGGCATATTGGTCGCATTTTGGTATCGCACGCCCACCGAATTGCGCCACACGATCGCCTGGGACATGGCGCCGCTCCTGCCGCCTCTCCCGCGGGAAGTCCATGGCTGGTTCAATCCAGATCAGTCAAGAACGGCACCGGCAAGGCTCACGCGCGTCATCTCTCAAGGATCAGATTGGCGCAGCGGGCGAAACCTTGAAATCACGGCACGCAATGAAGGCCTGATCGGCTTTGCGCTGAATTACGAAAACCGCATGAGCGAAGCTGGCCTGCGCCCCACATCCGGACGGGGGCGCGTGCGGATCGCCAAATATATTGGCAATGGCACAAGAAAACCGCCTTCGCCTGAGAGGCTCGACGCCACGAAAACACAAAAGCCGGGCAAATCCGCAAAAGATACGGCACTCACTGAAAACCTGAGCGGCGCGAGCGACGAAAATCTCCTTCGTATTGTCGCGATGATTGATCGCCAGCCGGATCGGAACAAACTGGACGACCTATTGACCGATATCCGCCCAAGGCTGGCGCGGCTTCGTCCTCCCCGTCCGGTCACAATGACCAGGCTGCTTTTCTTGCCGCTTTCCGGGGCGCTGGTTAACCGCAACATGTGGCGGCAAGACCCGGCGGCCATCCCACGCGCTGCGCTGAAACCGATCTTTGAACTGCTACGCGATTTGCCAGGCAGCCATCTGCAGGAAGCCGAAGAGGCGACGCAGCGAGCGATATTTTCCGACCTTGCCGTCGTGGATCAGTATGGACGTTCCATATGGGAAACGGCAGCCAGGCTCTGTGAGAAAATCACCCCTGGCACCCGTTGGGCAGAAGCGGGTTTCATGCCGGAAGATTTTCGCACCATGATGCGCCTTGCCGCAGGCGTGTGGCGCCATGCTGGGCCGCTTTGGGGCGTTCTCCGCCAGGGCAGCGCGCCGGTTTCGGCCGATATGCTGCGGGCCGCCCTAACGGGACCGGCCGGCGAAGGCCCCGATATTTTTCGCGCTGCCTTTCGTACCCTACTTCTGGCCTCCGGCAATGTCGCTGCCTTCACCGCCCTGGCCTCAGGCATGCCGCCAGGCATTTCGGAAATCGTGACGCAAAGCCTGGAAGAATGGGTCGAAATAGCGTTAACAAAGCTTGCGGAGCAGGAACTGATCGAAGCAACTGATCGCGCGGAGGAAATCGGCAAGACCTTGGAGGCAATGAGCCTTACTCCCTTTTTCCAAATTCCACGCCGGCGCCAACAGCTTTCGTCCTTTTTCTGGCGGCTTGAGGAGCATTGTCGTGAAATGCTGCTTGAAATCGTCGAGGAAGAAATCCTGCCCGCCCTTGCGCCAAGCGCTGAAGCCTATGCGGATGAGCGCTTCTTTTCCCTTGAAGGTTATGCACGTGCAGCCCGCCGCCTTGAAATATTGGGACGACATTTTGGCAATGATCCGGGCTATGATGAAATTCAGCAGCGCCTGATCAAGGCATTTGCCACGGCCCAAAAAGACAAGGCGCAACTTGGGATTACAACGATGGATCTGGCACGACTCGAAGAAATTCTTCTTGGGCGCCAGAGGCATTCATGACGAATGCTTGTTTGTTTGGATCGCATTTGCCGAACCGCCAAGTGGGCCCACTTGGCTTGAAAATGCAGCGTCTTTGGATCGCATTTTCCGAGCCGCCAAGTGGGCCCCACTTGGCTTGAAA
>CAMCEP010000254.1 GCA_945873675.1 Asaia bogorensis | reverse complement strand
ATCATGTTTCGCCGCGCCGCCGATGGCGGGATCGAGGCCTGGGATGGGCGGGAAGCAGCGCCGGCTGCCGCAACGCCGAGCCTTTTGCTGCGTGATGGCCGGCCCATGCCCTTCCTTGAAGCCATGGCGGGTGGGCGCGCTGTTGGTGTGCCGGGCACATTGCCCGTGCTGGAAGCGGCGCATCGCGCCCATGGCAAGCTGCCCTGGGCGCGGCTGATGGAACCCGCCATTCGCTTGGCGGAAGAAGGCTTTGCGGTCAGCGCGCGCCTTCACCGCGAAATCGCCGCCGATACGCTGTTGCTGCGCCGAGACCCCGCCGCTGGCGCCTATTTCTTCACCCCTGATGGCCTGGCCCTGCCGGTCGGGCACCGGCTGCGCAACCCTGCCTTGGCCGAGACACTCCGTGCCGTCGCGCGCGATGGCGCGGCGGCGCTGCAAAGGGGCCCGATTGCGGAGGATATCATCGCCGCCATCCGCAACCACCCGACCAATCCGGGCGTCATGGCGCTGGAAGATTTGGCGCGCTACCAGCCAAGGCAGCGCAGCGCCATTTGCACCCCCTATCGCAGCTTTCGGGTTTGTGGCTTCCCGCCCCCTTCTTCGGGCGGCGTGGCGGTGGCGCAAATCCTTGGCCTGCTTGAACATTTCGATATGCCACGGCTAGACGCGCGCGGGCTGGATGCGGCGCATCTGCTGGCGGAAGCCGGGCGCTTGGCCTTTGCTGATCGCAACCTTTACCTGGCCGATGCGGATTTTGTGCCGGTGCCGGTGCTGGGCCTGACGGATCGCGCCTATCTGACCGCACGCGCGCAATTGATGGATCGCGACCGCGCCATGCAGAATGTGCGCGCGGGTAATCCTTCTTGGCGGGAAACATCCTTGGCCCCGCAAACCCAGGATTATGAGGCCGGCACGAGCCACATCGCCATTGTGGATGGCGCGGGCAATGCGCTTTCCATGACGACCACGATCGAAGCAATTTTCGGCGCGCGGCTGCTGGTGCGCGGCTTTTTGCTGAACAACCAGCTCACGGATTTCAGCTTCGCGCCGGAAGCCAATGGCCGGCCCATCGCCAATCGGGTGGAGGGGGGCAAGAGGCCGCGATCATCCATGGCGCCTTCCATGGTGCTGGATGCCTCGGGCGGGCTGCACGCCGTGGTCGGCTCCCCAGGCGGGCCGCGCATTATTGGTTATGTCGCGAAGACGCTGGTTGGTTTGCTCGATTGGGGGCTTTCGCCGGAAGAAGCCGTGGCGCTGCCCCATATCGGCACCATGGGCGGGCCGGTGGAGCTGGAGCAGGGCACGCCGGCGGCAGCCCTGGCCCCGGCGCTGCGTGCGCGCGGTCATGAGGCAACGATCCGGGAGATGATTTCGGGCCTGCAAGTGATCCGGGTGACGAATGCCGGTTTGGTGGGCGCATCTGACCCCAGAAGGGAAGGCATCGCCGCCGGGGAATAATCTTTTCGAAAAGTAACCTCTTTTCGTCTTATTTTTTATAAGTTACGTCCTGTTGGTTTTTAACAGGATGTATCGGATGGCCAAGGCGGTCATTTTGGCTGGCGGGCGCGGCACGCGGTTAGGCGCGGAAACGCAGCTGCGCCCAAAACCCATGGTGGAAATCGGTGGCAGGCCGATTTTGTGGCACATCATGAAATGTTACGCCCTGCATGGCATCAGGGATTTCGTGATTTGCCTTGGCTATAAGGGCGATCAGATTAAGGAGTTTTTCCTGAATTATCGTCGGCATTCATCTGACCTTACGCTTGACCTTGCGACCGGGTCCGCAACTTGGCTGACGCCACCGATTGAAGATTGGCGCGTGACGCTCGTGGACACGGGTGAGGATACGCAAACCGGCGGGCGGCTGCGGCGCGTGGCGGCACATGTTCAGGACGAGGATAGTTTCTGCCTGACCTATGGCGATGGCCTGGCAGATATCGACATTTCGGCGCTGATGGCCTTCCACCGCGCCCATCGCCGGGACGCCACCGTGACCGCCGTAGTGCCGCCAGGACGCTTTGGCGCGCTGGAGCGGACCGGGGAGGCCGTGCGTGCCTTCACCGAAAAACCGCCCGGCGATGGGGCAACCATCAATGGCGGGTTTTTCGTGCTTTCGCCCCGCGTCCTGGATCGGATTAATGGCGATGATTGCGTTTGGGAACAGGCGCCGTTGCGCAGCCTTGCCGCCGATGATCAGCTGCGCGCCTTTGACCACCGCGGCTTCTGGCATCCCATGGATACCCCGCGCGACCGCGATGTACTTGATGGGCTTTGGCAAAGCGGCAGGGCGCCCTGGAAGAAGTGGTGATGCGCCAGCCTTCTGCCGCTTTCTGGCGCGGCAAGCGCGTGCTGTTGACGGGCCATACCGGCTTCAAGGGGGCTTGGCTTGCGCTGCTGCTGGAACGGCTTGGCGCCGAAGTGACCGGCTTTGCGCTGGCGCCGGAAGCCGGGCCTTCGGCTTTTGTTGCGCTTCGCCCGGCGATGGCCTCGCGCATTGGGGCTTTGCGCGATGCGGCGGCGGTGCAGGCGGCGGTTCACGCCGCGCGGCCAGAGATTGTGTTGCACTTGGCCGCGCAAGCCCTGGTCGGGCGCGGCTATCGCGACCCTGAGGGCACCTTCGCCAGCAACGTTACCGGCACCATCAACCTGATGCAGACCCTGCGCGGTGCGGGCGTACGCGCAGCGCTGATCATTACCAGCGATAAGGTCTATCGCAACGACAATAAGGGCCGGCCCTTTTGCGAAGATGATCCGCTGGGCGGGCATGATCCCTACAGCGCTTCGAAGGCGGCTTGCGAAATCGCGGTCGCGTCATGGCGTGCGAGTTTCGGCGCCGAGATTGGCGGCATTGCAACCGCCCGCGCGGGCAATGTGATTGGCGGTGGTGATTTCGGCGCCGAACGGTTGATCCCCGATCTGGTGCGCGCGCGCATCGCGGGTGAAACGCTGATCATCCGCCGCCCCGATGCCACGCGCCCCTTTCAACATGTACTGGATGTACTGCGCGGTTATCTTTTGCATGTTGAGGCGCTGTGGGCCGGCAGCGCGCCGCAAGTGCTCAATTTCGGCCCGCGCGATGCGGAGATTTCTGTTCGGCGCGTGCTGGAATTCTACGCCGCCGCCGCCGGCGCACCGATTGCGTGGCAAGCCGCGCCCGCGCCCCCCATGGAAGAAGCGCAGCGCTTGGCTTTGGACAGCGGCCTTGCCATGCAAAGCCTGAACTGGGCGCCGCGCCATGATGCCGCCAGCGCCATTGCCGCGACCGCCCGCTGGTACGAAGCCTGGCGCGGCGGCGCGGATGGCCGCGCCCTGGCGCTGGCCGAGATTGAGGAAGCGATATCGCCATGAATGCTGAAGCGCTTTGCCGCCCCATCTCTGGCTGCCGCGCCTGTGGCGGGGCTATCAGCGCCATGTTCTGCGATCTGGGCGCGACACCGCTTGCCAATGATTACCCGCCGCCCGGTTCCGCGCCATTGCCGCGCTATCCACTCGCCGCTGTGGTCTGCGGAACCTGCCGCATGGTGCAATTGGATCATGTGGTGGAAGCCGAGGCGATTTTTACCGATTACGCCTATTTTTCCTCATTTTCGGAAAGCTGGCTTGATCACGCGGCGCAGTATGCGGCGGCGATGCGTGAACAGCTTTCGCTGGGTGCGCAAAGCTTTGTTGTCGAAATCGCAAGCAACGATGGCTATCTGCTGCGCAATTTCGTGGCTGCCGGCATCCCCTGCCTTGGCGTGGAGCCAGCCGCCAATGTTGCGGCCAGTGCTGTCGCGGCAGGGGTGCCGACCGAAGTGCGCTTCTTTGGCCGGGTAGCGGCACGCGATATCGCGGCGCGGCGCGGCCATGCCGATTTGGTGATCGCCAATAACGTGCTGGCGCATGTGCCGGATGTGGTTGATTTCGCTGCTGGCCTCGCGCATTTGGCCGGGCCGCGCGGTGTGGTCACCATTGAAGCGCCGCATCTGCTGTCCTTCGTGGATGGGGTGCAGTTCGATACGATCTATCACGAACACTATGCCTATTGGTCGCTCTATGCCGTTGAGCGCTTGCTGGCCGCGCAGGGCTTGCGCGTGTTTGATGTGGAAAAGCTTTCCACACATGGTGGCAGCCTCCGCTATTTCGCGACCGCCGATGCCACGCGGCTGGATATGCCGGGTGTGGTGGCGATGCGCGCCGAGGAAGCCGCGCGCGGCATTGCGGAGGACGCCTTCTACCAAGGCTTCAATACGCGGGTCACGGCAGTGCTGGCGGCCTTCAAGGATTGGCTGGCGCAATGCCGGGCAAAGGGCCTGAAGCTTGGCGCTTATGGCGCGGCGGCCAAGGGCAATACCTTCCTGAAT
>CAMCEP010000253.1 GCA_945873675.1 Asaia bogorensis | reverse complement strand
TGGTGGATGATTTCTTGCAAGGCGGCGCGGCGCCCGAAGCGGCTGCGGCCGCTGCGCTGAAGCGCGTGCATGGCGCCTTTGCGCTGGCGATGATTTTCGCGGGCCATCCGGATTTGCTGATCTGCGCCCGCCAAGGCGCGCCGCTCGCTGTCGGCTTTGGTGAGGGGGAGATGTTTGTGGGATCGGACGCGCTGGCGTTGGCTCCTCTCACACGGCGCATTGCCTATCTCGAAGAAGGCGATTGGGCGGTGCTGGATCGCACCAGCGCGCGGTTTCATGATGTTACAGGCGCGGAAGTGAAGCGCGAAATCAAGCTCACCGCTGTTTCGGGCGCCACCACCGGCAAGGGCAATTATCGCCATTTCATGGAAAAGGAATTGCACGAACATCCGGTGGTGCTGGGTGATACGCTGACGCAATATCTGGACCCGGCGCAGCGGCGCGTTGTGTTGCCTGAATTACCCTTCGATCCCGTGACCGTGCCACGTTTGACAATGACCGCTTGCGGCGGTGCCTATCTGGCAGGCTTGGTCGGGCGATATTGGATTGAGGAAGTGGCGCGCCTGCCGGTGGATGCCGATGTCGCCAGCGAATTTCGCTATCGTGATCCGCCTTTGCCGGAGGGTGGCGGCGCGCTGCTGCTGAGCCAGAGTGGCGAGACCGCTGATACACTCGCAGCACTTCGGTTGTTGAAGCAACGCGGCCAGCGCATTCTGTCCATTGTGAATGTCCCGGAAAGCACGATGGCGCGCGAAAGCGATGCGGCGGTGCTGACCGTGGCGGGGCCGGAAATCGCGGTGGCTTCGACCAAGGCTTTCACGGCGCAGCTTGCGGTATTGGCCTGCCTTGCCATCGGGCTTGGCCGCGCGCGTGGGGCGATTAGCGCCGCACAAGAAGCCGAACTGACCGCGGCGCTATTGGAAGTGCCCTCCAACGCTGCAGCCGTTTTGGAACGCGATGGCGAAATCCGTGCCATGGCAGCGGAAGTGGCCAAGGCGCGGGATGTACTTTTCCTTGGCCGTGGATCACTTTACCCAATTGCCTTGGAAGGCGCGCTAAAGCTCAAGGAAATTTCCTATATTCATGCGGAAGGCTATGCGGCGGGTGAGATGAAGCATGGTCCGATTGCGCTGATTGATCCTGCCGTGCCGGTGATCGCCCTTTGTCCCTCAGGCCCGTTATTCGAAAAAACTGCGTCCAATCTTCAGGAATCGGCGGCGCGCGGTGGGCGCGTAATGGCCTTTACCGATGATCTGGGCGCGGAAAAGCTGCGCGGCTTTGCGGAGCGCATTGTGGTGCTGCCGCGCGTGTCGGCCTTTGCCGCGCCCATTCTGCATGTGATTCCGGTGCAATTCCTTGCCTATCATGTTGCAGTGCTGAAGGGCACGGATGTGGATCAGCCGCGCAACCTCGCGAAAAGTGTGACGGTCGAATAAAGCGAAGTCTATTCCGGCTGCACGCCCAATTCGCGAAATGCCTTGCCAGTGGCTTCATATTCGGCAGCCAGCAAACGCCCAAGATCAGCCCGGCCACGGAACTGCGGCACGGCGCCCCAGTTTTCCGCGAAGCGCTTGAACCCTTCTGTTCCCATCGCGCGGCGGCAGGCTTCCTGCAACCTATCCAGAATGGGTTCAGGCGTGCCGCGCGTTGCCCATAGCGCCGCATAGGAAGGCTGGAAGGCATCAACGCCCTGTTCGCGCGCAGTTGGCACATCCGGAAAGGCCGGGTGGCGACCTTCGGAAAACACCGCAACCAGCCGCGTCTGCCCCGACCGCGCCATGGGCACACCAGACGCCACCACAATCGCCGCAAAATCCAAGCGCCCCGCAATCACTTCCGTGAGTGAGGCGCCATCACCGCGAAAGGGTACATGAGTCCATTGCCTACCAGCGGCAACCTGCACGCGATGCACGCCAAGAAACGGTGCGGAATTCGGCCCCGGTGAGCCATAGCTCAAGGGCCGCTGCTTCGCTGCCGCCACCATATCTGGCAGCGTCCGCCAAGGGCTATCGGCCTTCACCATAATGCCGAGGATATTCTCGGTCACGTTGCACACCGGCGCCACGGCATCCGGCCCAAGCCCGGTATTGCGCACCAGATGCGGCTGGAAAGCGAGCGGCACCAGCGGCGCATAGGCCAGCGTATGCCCATCCGGTGCTGCGGCCATCAACGCCCGCATGCCCACCACGCCGGAGGCGCCGGATTGGCTGGTAACCACAAAATTCTGCCCAAAATCGCGCGTGAAGGCTTCTGCCAAGGCGCGCGCTGCTGCGTCTGTGCTACTGCCCGTGGCATAGGGGTTGATGATGGTGACCGAGCGATCCGGAAAGGCTGCTGCCGCAAAAGGCAGCAGCAATAGCGCAAGAAACAGAAGGCGACGCATGCGCATCACTCCTCAATGATCGCAACTGCGCGCGTCCAGCCGGCTGAACCGCGATGCACTTTCACGGGGAAGCAGGAAATCATGAAGCCATCTGGCGGCAGGCTTTCCAGATTCGTGAGCTTTTCCATGTGGCAATAGCCAATCTCGCGCCCCGCGCGATGGCCTTCCCAAATCAGGGACGCATCACCGGTTTCCTGCACCTTTTTCTTCGTCAGCGAAAACGGCGCATCCCAGGACCAGCCATCAATGCCCGTCACGCGCACGCCCTGCTCAAGCATCCATAGCGTCGCGGCCTTGCCGACACCGCAGCCGCTATGGATGAAATCATCCTGCCCATAACGGCTGGCGGCGCGCGTATTCACCACCACAATTTCCAAGGGCTTCAGCGTATGGCCGATGCGCTTCAGCTCCGCCTGGACATCTTCTGGCGTTGCGACATAGCCATCCGGAAAATGCCGGAAATCGAGCTTCACACCAGGCTGAAAGCACCAATCAAGCGGGACCTCATCAATCCGCCACGAAGGCTCCCCGCCCGGAACGGTCCTTTCATTCATACGGCTGAAGAAGTGATAGGGCGAATCAAGATGCGTCCCGCTATGGGTTGTGATGCGCACCACTTCCCGCGCGGCGAATTGGCCTTCGGGCAATTGATCCACGCTGATGCCAAATTCCTGCGCAAGGCGCGGCGCGGTCATGTGATGGTCGTGATACTCAATCTCCGGCAGCATATGCGGCGGGTCGGAAGCGATCCCGCCTTTGAGTGCGACCGAAATATCAATGAAACGGCGAGCCATAGCTTCCCCCTTATTCTTCAAAAATCGCAACAGCGCGCGTCCAGCCCGCAGAGCCACGATAGACTTTCACCGGCAGGCAGGAAATCGTGAAACCGCTGGGCGGCAACTTGTCCAGGTTTGAAAGTTTTTCGATATGGCAATAGCCAATCTCTCGCCCTGCGCGATGGCCTTCCCAGATCAGCGAAACATCGCCGGTGGCCGCGACCTTTTTCTTGGTCAGTGAAAACGGCGCATCCCAGGACCAGCCATCCGTGCCCGTCACACGCACGCCCTGTTCCAGCAGCCAAAGTGTCGCTTCCTTGCCCATGCCGCAACCGGAATGGATATAATCATCCTCCCCATACCGCGCGCCGGCGGCGGTATTGACCACGACGATTTCCAGCGGCTTCAGCGTATGGCCAATGCGCTTCAGTTCTGCCTGCACATCGGCGACTGTGGCGACATAGCCATGTTCAAAATGCCGGAAATCGAGCTTCACGCCAGGCTGAATACACCAATCAAGCGGCACTTCATCAATGCGCCAGGAAGGCTCGCCACCCGGCACCAGCCTTTCATTCATGCGGCTGAAATAATGATAGGGCGCGTCAATATGCGTGCCGTTATGGGTGCTGATCTGAACACGCTCAATCGCGGCATATTCGCCTTCGGGCAATTGATCTACGCTAATGCCGAAATCCTTCGCCATGCCAGGCGCGGTCATATGGTGATCCAGATATTCGATCTTTGGCAGCGCATGGGGCGGGTCACTGATGATGCCGGCCTTGAGTGCGACGGAAATATCAACGATGCGACGGGGCATGGGGTTTCTCCTTCTTTTGAAATCAAACAGGCCAGGCAATGGCGGGCGCGATGGCGCCGCGACATTCGCCAAAGCCGATGGAAACAGCGCCGGGCGCTTCAGCGCGGGCGCGAAAAATCACCTCATCACCATCCTGCAACCAGCGGCGGGTTTCACCATTGGGCAGGGTGAGGGGGCCGGTAAGGCCAAGTTCCGCAAGACACGCAGCGGCAGTGTCTTCCGGACCGGAAACCGTGCCGCTACCCAGCAAATCGCCGGGCAGCAGATTGCAGCCATTGGTACCGTGATGCGCCACCATTTGCGCCGCCGTCCAATACATGCGCGCGAAATCCGTATCTGTCAGAAGCGCGGGCGCGGCACCTTCCGC
>CAMCEP010000252.1 GCA_945873675.1 Asaia bogorensis | reverse complement strand
AAGGGCCCGGTCGCGGCTTGCATCATCGCCGCGCGCGGCCTGCCCGCCCATGTGCCAGCAACGCTGCTGCTGACGGCGGATGAGGAAACCAGCAAGCAAGGGGCGCGCATCATTGCCGCGCAGTCGAAGCTTGCCGCATCGCTTGGCTTGCAGGGGATTGTGGTGGCGGAACCAACGGCGCTGGCGCCAGTGCGTGGGCATCGCAGCCATATCGAATACACCGCCATTGCGCGCGGCGTGCAGGCGCATTCTTCAACCGGCAAAGGGCTGAACGCGAATTGGGCGCTGATTCCCTTCATGGCAGAAATGAAAGCCATTTACGAAAAGCTGCGCTTTGACCCTGCCTATCATGATGCGGCTTATGACCCGCCCTTTTCCGATTTCAATATGGTGATTGATAATCACGGCACGGCAGTGAATGTGACGGTGGCGCAGGCAACGGTGCGGATAAAGTTCCGCCGCAGCCGGCGCATAGATGTCAGCGGCATTGAAGCCGCAGTGCGAGCAGCGGCAGACCGCGCGGGGGTTGAACTGACCGAAATGCGCGAAGGCACGCCGCCTGAATTGCCGGTGGATCATCCGCTGATCAGGCTAGCGGAAGGCATCACCGGCAAGCCCGCCGCTACCGCGCCTTACGGCACGGATGCCAGCGAATTGCAGGATATCGCGCCCTGTGTGATTTTAGGCCCCGGCACCATTGCCACCGCCCATACGCCGCGCGAATGCGTGGCCTTGGCCGATTTGGCGGCGGCGGTGCCGATCTTCCGGCGGATTCTTTCCGCCGGCGCTTCGTGAAGGAAGATGATCCATGTTGCGCAGCATTCTTCTGGCCCTGGATGAAACGGATGGCGCGCTTGCCGCGCGTGATTATGCGCTCGCGCTTGCGCGCCATACCGGCGCGGCGCTGACGGCAGCGATGATTCTGGATCGTCGAGATTTGACGGATGCGCATGAAGCCGTACCCCCTGGCGCTGCCGCCTTCAAGGAAAGGCGCGATGCGACGCTTTTGCGTCAGGCGCAGGAAGCCGGCGCAGCGGCGGTGGCTGCGCTGCGTGAAGCCGCAGATGGGCTGCCCTTCACCGTTCAGGAATTGGCCGCAGCCCCTGCGCCCGCCTTGCTCGCGGCGGCTGGTGCGCATGATTTGTTGATCGTGGGCCGCGATTCCTCGCTCGGGCGCGAAACGGCAGAGGATGGTCTGGCACCGACGATTGAGGCGCTATTGCATGACCGCACCCGCCCCTTGCTGGTGGTCCCCCCCGGTGCGCGCTTTGACCCGGCGGCTTCAGCGCTGGTCGCTTATGATGGCTCACCAGGTGCGATGCGTGCCGTGCAGCTTTTTGCACTGCTGGGCCTTGGGCGCTGCGGCGCCACCGTGTTGAGTGTCGCTGAGGATGAGGACAAAGCCGCAGCACTTGCGGGAACGGCCGCGGGTTTTCTGCAGCGCCATGATGTGCCGGCAAAGGCGCTACCCGTGATTGGCACCCATCCGGTGGAAGCGCTTTTGGCGGAAGCCGCGGCCATGCCGGCGGGCATGCTGGTGATGGGCGCCTATGAACATATGGGGCTCCGCGCCCTATTCACCGGTTCCGCCACCAAGCATTTGCTGCGCCGCGCGCCCTGCGCGATATTCGCCGCGCACTAGTTGCCGTGTAATTCCTCGGGCAGCGCGCAAATCCGCTGCCTGACCAACCAGGCGGAAAAGCGCGCATTTACGGTCAGCATGGCGAAGGGAATGACGCCAAGCAGGCTGATCAGCACCGGTGCCGCGATCAGTAACGCAGTGAAGGATACCGCTGCGAAAACAAAGGTCAGCGCCAATCCTGCCAGCGTCGGCGCCCAGAATTGCTTGAGCGCATCGGCAAAACTGATACCGCGTTCGCTGCGATTTTGTGGCGCCCAGCCCATGCGCATACCAAAAGGTAGCACCAGCAGAAACAGGCATTGGCTCATCAACCGCGCCGGTTCCATGAAGGCGGTGAAGACCATTTCGGCCAAAGCGCCGCGCAGAAATTGCGCCCGCCCGCCATAGTGTGCGGCAAGGTCGGGCTTCAGCAAAACCTCGACATAACCGGCAAGCTTCGCGGCGTAATGGCTGCACCAGCCGGCAAAAAGCAGCGCGAGCAAGGCGCCAATTGGCGTGGTATCGCCGCCACCGCCAAGGCCATTCCAGGCGGCCAGCAACAGGATCGCGACATAAAAAGGCGCGCTCAGGAACAATAAAATCGCCTGAATCAATTGCCAGCGCGCCATGGGTGTCAGGCCCGGCAGGCGGAGCAGCGCCAAATACTGCATATTGCCCGTAGCCCAGCGCAGATCGCGCGTGATGAAATCACTATAGCTTGGCGGATTGCCTTCGCTGCTTCCTTCATCACTGGGCAGCACGCGCACCTTCCAGCCAGCAGCATGCAGGCGCGTTGCCTCTACCTGATCATGAGACAGGATATGCGATCCATCAGGCAGGGTTTCCAACCGCGCATGGGTACGAAAAGGCGCAATACGGATGACGGCGTTATGGCCCCAATAGGGCCCCTCATCTCCCTGCCACCAGGCTTGCCCGGTGGCCCAACTCCGCATGCCGTGGCGCATGCCGAATTGAAACAGCCGCGGAAAACCTGCCTTGGTCGGTCTGCCATGAATAAGCTGTTGCAGGATCGCAAGCTTCGGGTCGGCTTCCATGCAGGCGACAAGACGCAGCACCGCATCCGCGGTCATTTCTGAATCAGCATCTAGGCACAGCATGAAATCATGCCCATCGGCGTGATGGTCCAGAAACTCCATCACATTGCCGGATTTGAAGCCGGTGTTTTCAGCGCGGCGCCGGTAATGGGTGGCAATGGGTTGCGCGGCGGCAAAGGCGCGGCAGGCGGCTTCCTCGGCCACGGCTTCGGCGCCTTCGGGTGTGTCTGACAGGAACCAGAGTGAAAAGCGATCCGCCGCGCCGGCCTCCGCCAAGCCTGAAAGCAAGCGCGCCAATGGCGGCAGCACCAGCGCCATGTCTTCGCGCCGGATACAGATGGCGATGGCTGTGCGGGCTTGCGGCAAGCCAGGCTGCGCGGCGGCAAGCGCGGGCAGCACGGCGGCCGTGGGGTTACGCGCAAACAGCAGAATGCCGAGCCCGATCAGCGCATTGCCCGCCGATAGCGCGGCCCAGGGCAAAGTGCCCGCGATGCAGACCAGAATCAGGATTTCAGGCAGCGTCCAGCCGCCTGGCGCCAGAACCGCCCAGGCAAGCCAGAACAGCCCGCCCATGATGGCAAGCGCCAGGGCCAGAAAGGCGATGCGTCGCGGCAGGATGGGCGCTTGGGTCACGGCGCCTGCTTATGACGTGACCACAGCCGCTTGGCGATACTTCGCGGGCGTCAGTCGATCTGCGCCCCGGAAGCGCGCACCACCGGCGCCCAGGTTTCCACCTCTCGCCGCATGAAGGCGTCGTATTCCGCGGGGCCAAGTGGCCAGGGTTCCGCACCGTAATCGCGCACGCGTTGAGCAATGGCGGGATCATTCAGTGCCGCGACAATCTCTGCCCCCAGCCTTTCACGAATGGCCGCCGGCACACCAGCGGGGGCGGTGATGCCATACCAGGAAGCGACATCGAAATTCGGCACGCCTTGTTCTTCCAGGCTTGGCACTTCCGGCATGGTGCTGGAACGCTTCGCCGTGGAAACGCCAAGCGCCTTCAGCAAGCCGCCCAAAACCTGCTGGCGTGATGCCGGCGCATTATCAATCGCGAACAAGGTTTCACCATTCATCACCGCCGCCATGGAAGGCGCCGTGCCGCGATAGGGCACATGCGTCACCTCAATCCCCATACGCATGCCAAACAGCAGGCCGGAAAGATGCGAAGAGGTACCCGACCCGGCCGAGGAAAAATTCGCCCGCGCCGGATTGGCTTTGCAGAAGGCGACCAATTCCGCGACGGATTTGATCGGGCTATCGCCCTTGATGATCAGCACATTCGGCATGGCGGCAATGCGCGCCACCCCAGGCAAATCCTTCAGCGGATCAAAGGAAAGCCGCCGATACAGCGTCGGCCCAATTCCATGGGACGCGATATGATTGACGTAAAAACTATAGCCATCCGGCGCTGACCGCGCGGTCACTTCCGCCCCCACCATGCCGCCCGCACCTGGGCGCGGGTCTATGATCATGGGCTGACCGAGCCTTTCGCGCAGACGATTTTCCATCATGCGGAGAAAAATATCGGAAACGCCGCCCGCGGCGCCGCCAATCACGAAGCGCAACGGCTTATCCGGCCAGGTGCCCTGCGCCTTCACTGCCGGTGCCGCCAAAAGCACCGCCCCAGCCGCAATCATGCTTCTGCGTGCGATCATGATTTATCCCCCCTTGTTACGCTTGG
>CAMCEP010000251.1 GCA_945873675.1 Asaia bogorensis | reverse complement strand
GTTGTGGAACCGGGCTTTATCCCGCGCTATCGGCCTGAGACCCGCTTGCAGCAATTTTATTCGGCGCTGACGGAAACGCAGATGTCGCTGTTCCGGCGCGGCCCATTTCGCGAAAATCTGCGCCACTTGTTCTCAACACGCGATGTCAGTTGGGATAGGCGCGACCCCATGCCCTTCCTGACCATGACGGCAACGTCATGGCCCATCATCCGCATGGCCATGGCGCGGGGTGCCACCTTTGGTGAGGTCGCAACGCTGGATGTTGGTTGGTATGATTAGGATCTCGCCCGAGGCACCCTGAAGGGCAGCATCAGCGCCTGTACAGCCAGATTATCGAAGCGGTTCAAAGCCAGGCTTTCATGTACCGCAACCGCATTCTGCCCCAAAAGCCGCGTGCGGATTTCGGATCGCGTGTAGAAGGGCGCATCTACCAAAGCGCGCACCAGCTCTGCCTTGCCATCCTCAGATCTGGTTGGGCGCGCCACGCGCCAAAGCCCGGGTGGCATCATGGCCGGGGCCGGGATTGGCATATCGGCGACTTCTCCGGCGCGGTTCACATGCAAAGCCAAGGATTGTGCTGATCCATCGCGGCGCGATGCATTGTACAGAATGGCGGTGGCTTCCGGCATCGGCGCGCGGCACCAATCCCAGAACAGGAAATCCTCCTCCAAGGGCGCGATACCTGTATTGGTGTCGAAATACGAAAAGCCGGACCAACGCAGCGCAGGATTGTCGAAAGCAACCTCCACGCGCGACCGCGGCGCGATTGGCTGCCAATGATGCCGCCCCGCGCCATCCAGCCGAAAGGCCCGATGCGATAGCGCTTCGGGGTAGAGCGTCACGCGCCCGCGCAACTTGCCCGGAATAGGGGCGGTTACTTCCGCAAGATCAACCACCAGTTTGGTGCCATCCCAGCGCATGGCGCTTGGACCAATTTGCAAAAAATCCACGCCGCGCCGTAGCGCGCCACGCGGGCGATCTGTCATCGCCCAGCGCGCCGGCTTGCCGTAAAGCGCCACATGCATGCAGCAATGGTTCAGCGGATCACCACCGCCAGCACGCCGCGCAAAGGCATACCAGGGCGAAAACACCGTGCCCAGAAAGGCGATAATGGTAATGCCATGTGCGCCATCATCGGAAAGCGCATCCAAATACCACCAGCGATAGCCACGATCAGCCACGGGCAGAGTGAAATCCAACCCCGTAGCGTTCAAACTTTCATTCATTGCAAAAGCCGCCTTGTCACGCGGCCATTTCCGCCCGCATCGGCGCGCGGGTCAAGCCGGGCGGCGCGCACCGCCCGGCGCCGGCCTTCAGGCCTTGCCCTTATAGACTTCAATCATCTGGCCCAGCAGCTTCAGCGCCTCATCCTTCGGCCGCTGGAAGGCGTTGCGGCCAACGATGGACCCATTGCCGCCACCCGCATGAATGGCGCGCGCTTCCGCGAGCAGCGCATCCGTGCCCTTGGCCTCACCGCCCGAGAACACCACCAGGCGACGGCCATTAAAGCAGGCCTGCACCACATGGCTGATGCGCTTGGCCAGATCGCTGCCGTCAATCTTGCGCTCAATATAAACCTTCTTCGCGGCATCCAGGCTGAGCACATCCGTGGGTGGCTTCACCTTGATGATATGCGCGCCCATCAGTGCCGCCATGTGTGCGGCATAGGCGCAAATGTCGAAGGCGGTTTCGCCATTCTTGTCGAGCATCGGCCCGCGCGGATAGGACCACACAACCACGGCAAGCCCCGCTGCCTTGGCTTCTTCCGCCAATTCGCGGAGTTCTTCCATCATCTCAAACTGATACTCGGATGACGGATAGATGGTGAAGCCAATCGCCGAACAACCAAGGCGGAGCGCATCGGCAACACTGCCGGTCACGGCCTGATCCTTGGTGGTGGAAAGGCTATTGGATGAATTGACCTTCAGGATGGTCGGGATGGCCCCGGCGAAAGTCGCGGCGCCGGCTTCAATCATGCCAAGCGGCGCGGCATAGGCGTTCAGGCCCGCTTCAATCGCCAATTCGAAATGATAATGCGGATCATAGGCCGCAGGGTTCGGCGCGAAGGACCGCGCCGGGCCGTGTTCAAAGCCCTGATCCACCGGCAGGATCACCATGCGCCCCGTGCCACCAAGCTTCCCTTCCATCAGGATACGGGCGAGATTCGCCTTGGTGCCTGGTGTGTCGCTTTCATACCAGGAGAGGATTTCCTTCACGCGGCGCGTCAGCTTCATCTTGGATTCCTTTTCGTTGCTCTAAGGGCGGGTGCGGCGATAGCGCAGCCGGCATTACCTGTCACGGGTGCGTTATTTCGGCTGATCCTGTGGCGGCACTGTGGCGAAAATCGCGGAAATGCGCCTTTCATCATCCCGCCGGCGCGGGTCAAGCGTGGCCAGGTCCAGCGCTTCCGGCCTAGTGCCCAAAACCTCCGCTCCTGCTTCGGCGGCAGCGCCCAGCACGCTGGCTGCGGAAGGGTGCCCCAGATCGAAAATCACCAGCTTGAAGCCGGCGCGCAAAGCCGTCAGCGCGGCCCCAGGGGCGGCAGCACAATCCAGCGCAGCGGTGAAGGGCGAAGCTGGATACTCAGCCGCCGCCTGGTCCAGCACGGCCTTGAACCAGCCCGGCCCGGCATTCAGCGCCGCGCCGGGGGCAGAGAGCAGCAGAACGGGCCGCCCGGCCGCAACCCGCAGCGCCCATTCCGCCTCCGCGCGCCCATGCACCACCACCGAAGGCAGCTTCAGAAACGCCTTTACCATTGACCCAGAGGCCTTTGCATGCCAAGCATTTCGTCAATAACTTAGCCCGATGGGGCTTGGGCGCCAAGGCATTTGGATAAGCATGAGCGAGCAACAAGCTGACACAATGGGTGCGGCGATGATCCGGCTGGAAGCAGCGCTCGATCGTCTCGGCCGTGCCGTGGAGGCCCGCCGCGCTGCCACCCCACCGATTGAAGGCGATATGGTGCCAAAGGCCGCTGTGGCCGCGCTTGCCACCCGTTTGGATGCCACCATCGCAAAGCTGCGCAGCCTTGAGGATCAGGGCTGATGGCGCAGGTCACGGTCCGCATTGGCGGGTATGCTCATCCGGTGGCCTGCCAGGATGGTCAGGAAAAGCACCTGACGAACATGGCGGCTGAGGTTGATAAGCGCGTCTCGGCGCTCAAGGCCATGGGCATTCAGTTCGGCGAAACGCGTATGTTGCTGCTGGCCGCTTTGCAATTGGCCGATGAAGCCGTGGATTTGAAGGCTGAGAATGATGCCTTGAAGGCTGGCGGCGCCGTTGCCGCCGAGGCCCCGGCGCCTGACCCCGCGCTCGCTGATGGCTTGGTTCGTCTCGCCGAAAAGCTTGAGGCCATTGCCGCGCGGCTTGAGGAAGCCTAACTAGAAGCTGCGGGGCTGCCAGGTGCGCCAGGCAATTCATCCCCGGGGCCAATGCACATCCTCCGGGAACTGGCTCTGTCCGGACCGTGGTTCGGGTATCTGGTGCCCACCTGCCAACGCAGGCCTTGGGAGGATGATAGGCCAGCGGCCATGGTGGCTCCGCACCCTCTTTGCCATCAGGAACCCCGCGTGATCGAGGCCCAAGCCGCCGCATCGGATGTTGTTTTGCAGGCAGCCAAGGCGGCAGCACGCAAGGCTGCACGCGTCACGCGGGCAGGACTTGCCAACGCCGCAGCGCCGGAGCGATTGGCTGGGGCCCTGCTGGCCAGCTTCGCCCCACCAATGGGTACCATCATCGCCGGCTATTGGCCGATGGGCGAGGAGATGGACCCGCGCCCCCTTATGCTGGCTTTGGCCGCACGCGGTCATGCCTTGGGCTTGCCAGTCACCCCGCCTCGTGGCCAGCCGCTGTCCTTTCGCGCCTGGAAGCCGGGCGCGGCTTTGCGTACCGGCCCCATGGGCACTTCGGAACCCGCGGGGGGCGATGAATTGCGCCCCGATATCCTGCTGGTGCCGCTTTTGGCCTTTGACCGTGCCGGGCGCCGGCTTGGCTATGGCGGGGGGTATTATGACCGCACCCTGGCGGCGCTGCCGGGTGCAAAAGCCATCGGCATCGCCTATGCGGGGCAGGAAATGCCCGAAGTGCCAGCGGGGCCGCAGGATTTCCGCCTGCCCCTGATTGCGACCGAAGCAGGCGTGATCATTTGTGGAGACCCCGCGTGAGGCTGCTTTTCCTTGGCGATATTGTTGGCCGCGCCGGGCGTGATGCGGTGACAGCCACGCTGCCTGGGCTGCGTGAGAAACTGCGGCTCGATCTTGTGGTGGTGAATGCGGAAAACGCCTCCCACGGGTTTGGCCTGGCGCCGGAGATGGCGCGCGCGCTTTTCGTGGCTGGCGCGGATGTGCTGACGCTTGGCAA
>CAMCEP010000250.1 GCA_945873675.1 Asaia bogorensis | reverse complement strand
CGTTATCGCTACGAGGATTAGGGCGCATGTCCGGCTACGCCGCGACGAATGGTGCGGCTTATGAACGCAGCATGGGCAGATGGTCCCGCAAACTGGCGGATGCCATGCTGGATGCCTTGGCACTGCCGCGCGGCATTGCAGTGTTGGATGCGGGTTGCGGCACAGGCGCGATGGCCGATGCTTTGGCAGCGCGCGACCCAGCCGCGCGCATCACCGGCATTGATATCAGCCCGGCCTTTCTGGATGCCGCGCGGGCGCGTGTGCCGGGGGCGGAGTTCCGCCAAGGCGATCTATGCGCGCTTGATCTGCCCGATGGGGTATTTGATGCCGCGCTATCGCTGCTGGTGCTGCAATTCGTCCCCGATCGCGCCAAAGCGGTGGCGGAAATGCTGCGCGTGACCAAGCCAGGCGGCATGGTGGCGGCAGCCATGTGGGATTTCACTGGCGGCTTTTCCTTCCTGCGTGCCTTCGCCGATAGTGTCGCCATCACGGAACCGGAAGGCGAGGCGTTTCGCGCGCGCTATTGGGCGGACCCGGTCGGCGCGCCGGGGCGCATGGCGGCGCTATTTGCAGCGGCGGGCATTGAACAGGTGACGGAAAGCGATATCGCCATCCGGCAAGATTTCGCGGATTTCGAGGATTGGTGGGACCCCTGGGCTGCGGGCGGGCAAGGCATTGCCGGGGCCTTCATCGCGGCACTTCCGCCAGAACGCATTCCACCCATCAAGGACATCGCGCGCCGCGCCTATCTGGCGGGCGGCGCTGATGGGCCGCGTTCCTTTGTGGCGGTGGCGCGCTTGGCGGTAGGGCGGAAGCCTATTCGCCCTTGATGCCGGTGGTGCGCGCCAATTCGGTGTAATGCGCGATTTCGGCGCGCACGAAATCTTCCATCTGCTGTGGCGTTGATGGGGCCGGGGTGGCGCCCGCTGCTTGCAGCCGTTGCGCCAATTCTGGCCGCGCCAAGGCGTGGTGGAAAGCAGCCGCGATGCGCGCGCGGCGATCAGCCGGCAACCCCGCCGGGCCGGCTAGCGCATGCCAATCCAGCGTGCGGTACCCAGGCATTGAAAGCGCATCTGCCACCGTCGGCAAATTCGGGAATTCGGCAGAGCGTTCCGCGCCGCTGACCGCAAGGCCGCGCACCGTGCCCGCCTGCACCATGGGCATGACAGAAGCGAAAGTCGCGAAGCTGAAGGCGACATCCCCGGTGGCGAGCGCCTGGCTGGCTGGGCCGCCGCCGCGATAGGGCACATGCACGAAGCTCACACCAAGCCTTCGCCCGAAATCCGTCACGCCAAATTCCTGCCAGCCGCCGGGGCCGGAGGTGGAATAGGTGAGCCCGCCAGGGGTGGCGCGGGCCAGCGCCACCAGATCCTGCAGGTTTTGTACAGGCGATTTCGCAGGCACCGCCACCAACGCCGGCATATGAATGACCAGCGTAATGGGCGCGATATCACGCATGGGATCGAAAGGCAGGTTGCGTTGTAGCGCGGCCATCCCCGCATGGGCGCTGACAATGATCGCCAGCGTATAGCCATCGGGTGCGGCGCGCACTAATTCCTGGGTCGCGATCATGCCGCTGGCGCCAGGGCGATTTTCGATCACCAAGGGCTGGCCGAGATGTTCTGAAATGCTCTGCTGCAGCATTCGCGCCACGACATCTGTCGCCCCACCAGGCGCAAAACCCAACAGTAGGCGCACAGGGCGCGTGGGGTAGGCCGCGGATTGCGCCGAGCCTTGCGCGAAAGCCATGGGCGAAAGGCAGGCAAGCGCCAAAAGCGCATAAGCCATGCGCCGAATGGTGCCGAAAGGCCAAGTTGCGAATGCTTGGACCATGCTGCGCTTCCCCTTGATGCTGCCACCCGACCTCATTGGGCGGGATTTTGGGCAAGCTAGCCACGCCTTCCCTATTCAGGCAACCGAAATGGGTGAAGACTAGCCAGTGTCGCAAAATGGGGGTGGCAATGGCTGAAGGCATGATTGGTTTTCTGGGGCTTGGCGCCATGGGCGGCCCGATTGCAACGCGCATGGCGGATTGGGCGCAGCGCAATCCCGGTAAGCGCATTCTGGTATTTGATCCGCGGCCAGAAGCGATGCAGCGCGCTACGCAAGCCGGCGCGGAAGCGGTTGATTCCGTTGTTGCCGTTGCTGCGCGATGCAAGGTGGTTTTCGCCTGCTTGCCGAGTGCCGAAATTTCCGAACGGGTGGCATTGGGCGCTGGCGGTATCACTGCCGCGTCGGGTGGTGTGCGCACCTATATCGAAATGTCCACCATCGGCAGCGCGGCCATGCAGCGCATTGCGGCGGGGCTTACTGAGAAAGGCATTGCGCTGATTGATTGCCCGATCAGCGGCGGCGTGCATGGTGCAGAATCCGGCGCGCTTGCTGTAATTGCTTCCGGCGCGCCAGAGGCATTGCAGGAGGTGATGCCGCTATTGCAGGTGGTGGGGCGTACGGTCTTCACCATCGGCGACAAGCCGGGCCTCAGCCAGACCATGAAGCTTGCGAATAATCTGCTCTCTCTTGCGGGTATGGTGCTGACGTCTGAGGCGTTTGCACTGGGTGCCAAGGCCGGCATTGATACGGCGCTGATGTGCGATGTGATCAATGCAAGCACGGGACGGAATAGCTCAACTGTGACGAAATTCCCGCGTGCCGTTTTGACGGGGCAGTTTTCGGGCGGTGCAAGCAACGCCATTGTCTCCAAGGATTTGTCTTTGGCGGTGGCGGAATTCTCGGCCTTTGGGCTTTCCGCGCCCATGGCGGCGCTGGCGCGCGAAATGCTGAGCATCGCCAAGAATCGCTTTGGCCCTGATGCGGACATGACTTCGGTCGCCCGGCTTTATGAGGAATGGGCGGGCGTTTCGATGCAATCGCCCAATTCGGTGAAGAGCGCGGGCTAGGTTCGGTTGACATGGATAAGGCAAAAGCGGGGCTTGGCTTCTTTGAACGCTATCTGAGCCTTTGGGTCGCTTTGTGCATTCTGGTGGGCATTGGGCTGGGCGCGGTGATGCCTGGCCCTTTTCGCCTGTTGGGGGAGGCTAACCTCGCCAAGGTCAATCTACCGGTTGCGGTGCTGATTTGGTTGATGATTATCCCGATGCTGCTGCGTGTGGATTTCGGCGCCATTGCGGAAGTGGGCAAGCATTGGCGTGGAATTCTGGTGACGGTTGGCGTGAATTGGCTGGTGAAGCCTTTCAGCATGGCGCTGCTCGGCTGGTTGTTCATCGGCTGGCTGTTCCGACCCTGGCTGCCGGAAGCGCAGATTGAAAGCTATATCGCGGGGCTGATTCTATTGGCCGCAGCGCCCTGCACGGCGATGGTCTTCGTCTGGTCCAATCTTTCGGATGGCGAGCCAAATTTCACACTGAGCCAGGTGGCGTTGAATGATGCCATCATGATCATTGCCTTTGCGCCGCTGGTTGGGTTTTTGCTGGGGCTTTCGGCCATTATTGTGCCTTGGGATACGCTGTTTCTTTCCGTGCTGCTTTACATCTTGCTGCCGGTGATCCTGGCGCAGCTCTGGCGCCGGCGCTTGCTGGCGCGGGGTGGGGAGGCAGCGCTGGCGCAAATGTTGCGACGGCTTGGGCCGGTTTCACTTTCGGCGCTGTTGCTGACGCTGGTGTTGCTGTTCGGCTTTCAGGGGCCGCAGATCATTTCTCAGCCTTTGGTGATTGCGCTGCTTGCGGTGCCGATCATCATTCAGGTCTATTTCAATGCGGGGCTGGCTTATTGGCTGAACCGGCAATGCGGGTCTGCCCATGCGGTGGCCGGGCCATCGGCGCTGATTGGCGCAAGTAATTTCTTTGAATTGGCGGTGGCAGCCGCGATCAGCCTTTTCGGCTTTGATTCGGGTGCGGCCTTGGCCACCGTGGTGGGCGTGCTGGTGGAAGTGCCTGTCATGCTTTCGGTGGTGGCGATCGTGATGCGGAGCAAGGCCTGGTATCAACGCGCATAAGAACAAATGGGGAAACGATATGAGACTCAAGGATAAGGTTGCGATCATCACCGGCGGTGCGCATGGCATGGGCGAAGCCGAAGCGCGGCTATTTGCCAAGGAAGGTGCGGCGGTGATCATCGCCGATCGCCGTGCGGATTTGGGTGAGGCGCTAGCGGCCGATATCACTGCAAGCCAAGGGCGGGCGAGCTTTGTTGCCATGGATGTGGCGCAGGAAGCGGATTGGAAGCGGCTGATTGAAAGGGCGCTGTCTGATTACGGTCGTATTGATATCCTTGTGAATAATGCGGGCATCAGCGGCAGCGCGGTTGGCGATATGCTGTCTTTGGAAGGCTGGAATCAGCTTATGTCCATCAATGCGACGGGCGTGTTTCTGGGCACCACTTTGGTGGGCCAGGTGATGGCAGGGCAGGGGAAGGG
>CAMCEP010000249.1 GCA_945873675.1 Asaia bogorensis | reverse complement strand
GCTTGCTGGGCGATACGGTTTTCGTGCTGGCAGGCGCAGCGCTGACGGCTGCCGGCGTGCCGCGCCAGGGCCTTGCCTTTCTGGCCGGCTACGCCTTTGGCGCGGTGGAGGGCACGGCGCTCGCGCTGGCGGCGCAAATCCTGGGCTGTGGCGTGGCTTATGCCTGGGCGCGCGCCATTGGCCGCCCCTGGGCGGAGGCGCGACTTGCCGGGCGTTTTGGCCATCGGTTGCGGCCCATGCGGGATGTGCTGGTGGGCAGCCCCTTTGGCGCCACTTTGGCACTACGGTTGTTGCCGATTGGCAATAACCTTGCGGTCAATCTGCTGGCAGGGATGGCGGCGGTGCCGTTTGTTGCCTTTCTGGCGGCCTCGGCACTTGGTTATGTCCCGCAGACGGTGATTTTTGCGCTGCTCGGCAAGGGGATCCGGGTGGATGGCGCTTGGCAGTTGGGCCTTGCCGCTGCGCTATTCGTGGTTTCGGTACTGATCGGGCTTTGGTTGCTGCGCCGGCACCGCGCGGGGCGGGTTTTGGAAGACCAAACTGAATCAGTCTGATCCGGCCATTTCAAGCGCGGCGTCGCGCAATTCTTCCAAGGCGCGACCCGGCAATTCACCCAGCGCCAGACAATGGGCGAATAGGGCGGCGAAGATCCGCGTGATGACCGGCCCGGCCACCAGCCCCTGCATCGTGTTGCGGCTTGGCTGATCCAGAGCGCCGCTGCGCGCCACGCCCAAAGCATCCTGCAACGCCAGGATCGCGGCATGCGGCCCGGCTTCCAGCGCGAAGGCCATCAAGGCCAGATCGAGCCCCGGCGGTAGGCGGTCCGCGCCAAGCTCATCCCAGATCAGGCGGCGATAGATGCGCCGCGTCAGCGCCTCATCCAGGCGCATCAACCGGCCAATACTGGCGGGTTCGCCCAGAAAGGCGCTCAACATGCCAAGGCTGATGCCATTCAGGCAGGGGCCACGCAGGGCCGAGTCGCGATAGACCACGCCACCATGGGCTTCCAGCAGGGCGTCGGCACAAGCCTCGAACCGCGCTACCGGGGGGTGATGCGCTGCGCGGGATTGACCAAGGAAGAAGCCGTCCATGCCTACTCCGGGCGATAATGCGAGACCCCGTATAGTCAATGAGAAGGATTAACCAAAGGCTTAGACATCAGATGATTTCTGAGCGGTGATTCCATATTGCGCGCCCCCGCCCGATCTGCCATTCACCGAGCATCCCGTTTGATTCCGCGCGGGAGAGAGCAGGCTTGCCTGCCGCCGAAGGCGCAACCGGTCCCCGGAAACGCTCAGGCAACAAGGGCCGCGCGGGGAAGGGGCCTCTGGAAAGCCCGTGGCGCAAGCCATGGCACCGACGGAGTAAGGTGAGGTAACGCCCCCACCGAATCTCTCAGGTCATCAGACAGAGGGGGACCACGTGTTGAACCCATTTCGCCGCGCGAAGCGGCGGGAGGCAGCGTGGTCGAGTCCCAAACCGAATCCCTGGCGGAAACCCCGCTTGCCGCGCTGCACCGCGAATTGGGCGGCCGCATGGTGGGCTTCGCCGGCTATGCGCTGCCGGTGCAATACCCCGCCGGTATCATGGCTGAGCATTTGCATTGCCGGGCCGCCGCCGCGCTGTTTGATGTCTCCCACATGGGGCAGGCCGAATTGCGCGGCGAAGGTGCTGCGGCGGCGCTTGAGGCGTTGACGCCCGCCGACGTTGCGGGGCTGAAGCCCGGGCGGCAGCGCTATGGGCTGCTGACATCGGCCAGCGGCGGCATTCTGGATGATTTCATGTTCGCCAATCTGGGCGACCGGATTTTCCTGGTGGTGAATGCCAGCCGGAAGGATCATGATTTCGGCCATATCGCGGCCCATCTGCCGCAGGGTGTCACGCTGCATCGGCATGAAGATCGCGCGCTTTTGGCGCTGCAAGGGCCGGGTGCGGTGCCGGCACTCGCCACCTTGGCGCCGGGCCTTGCCGCCTTTTCCTTCATGGGGATTGGCAGTTTCGATATTGGTGGAGTGAATGCGATCATCTCCCGCAGCGGCTATACTGGGGAAGATGGCGTTGAAATCTCGGTCCCTGCCGATCAGGCTGAGGCCTTTGCGCGCCGCTTGCTGGCGTTGCCTGGCGTGATGCCGGCGGGGTTGGGCGCGCGGGATTCACTCCGGCTTGAAGCGGGGCTTTGCCTTTACGGTAGCGATATTGATGAAACGACCAGCGCCGTTGAAGCGGGGCTGGTCTGGAGCATCGGCAAGCGCCGCCGCATGGAATGGAATTTCCCAGGTGCGGATCGCGTGCGCGAAGAATTGGCCAATGGGCCGAAGCGGCTGCGTGTGGGTATTCGCCCAGAAGGCCGCCAGCCGGCGCGCGGCCATACGCCGATTGCGGGCGCGGATGGCGCGGTGATTGGCGAAGTGACCTCCGGCGGGTTTGGCCCTTCCGTGGGTGCGCCGGTTGCCATGGGCTATGTCGCGCGCCCCTTTGCCGAAGACGGCTCTGCCCTTGATTTGATGGTGCGTGGCAAGGCGGTTCCCGCCCGTGTCGCGCCCATGCCCTTTACCCCCCATCGTTACGCTCGCTGAAAGGCCCTGCACCATGTCCGAAATGCGCTTTTCCAAAGACCATGAATGGATCCGCACCGATGGCGATGGCGCGACCATTGGCATTACCGATCACGCGCAGAATGCGCTCGGCGATGTGGTGTTTGTGGATTTGCCCGAAGTGGGCCGTGTGGTTGCGGCTGGTGAGGCTTGTGCCGTGGTGGAAAGCGTGAAGGCCGCTTCCGATGTCTATGCGCCGATTGCGGGCAAGATCATTGAAGTGAATGCGGCGCTGTCCGATGACCCTGGCCTGGTTAATCGTGAGCCGACGGAAAGTGGTTGGTTCTTTCGGATCGAGCCTGCCGATACTGGCGAAATCGCCGCGCTAATGGATGAAGGCGCCTATCATTCCTTCGTGGATAGCCTGGCATGAGCGCCGCTGAACTGACTGCGCTTGAGGCGCATTACGCTTTTGATCGGCGCCATATCGGGCCTTCGGAAGCTGAGATTACAGAAATGCTGAAGGTGGTCGGTGCTGGTAGCTTGGCGGAACTTGCGGCGCGCACCGTGCCGGCCGCGATCCTGGAAGCTGATCTTTCCGCCCTCCCGCCGGCCGTGAGTGAGGCTGAGGCGATTGCCGAATTGCGTGCGTTGGCCGAACAGAACAGCGCCGATGTCAAATCCCTGATCGGGCTTGGCTATCATGGCACGCTGACGCCGCCGGTAATCCTGCGCAATATCCTGGAAAATCCCGGCTGGTACACGGCCTATACGCCTTATCAGGCGGAAATCGCGCAGGGTCGGTTGGAAGCCCTGGTGAATTTCCAGACCATGGCGACGGATTTGACCGGGCTTCCTGTCGCTAATGCATCGCTATTGGATGAGGCGACGGCGGTGGCGGAAGCCATGGCGCTGGCCCATGCCGCGACGCGGACCAAGAGCAATGTGATTGTGCTGGCCGCTGATCTGCACCCGCAAACCCGCGCCGTTTTGGAAACCCGCGCGGCGCCGCTTGGCTATCGCGTTGTGGTGGCGGCGGTGGCGGGCATTGCCGCTGCTTGTGCTGCTGAAAAACCCTTCGCGCTGGTGCTGCAATATCCTGGCACCACGGGCGAAGTGCGCGACCTGACCGCTGAGATCGCCGCCGTGCATGCGGTGGGCGGTCTTGCGATTGTTGCGGCTGATCCGCTTTCGCTGACGTTGCTGAAGCCGCCTGGCGAAATGGGCGCCGATGTGGTGGTGGGCAGCGCGCAGCGTTTTGGCGTGCCCATGGGCTATGGCGGGCCGCATGCCGCTTTCATGGCGGTGACGGATGCGCATAAGCGCCTGATGCCGGGGCGGCTTGTGGGCGTTTCCGTGGATGCCGCCGGTGCGCCGGCGATGCGCCTCGCGCTGCAAACGCGCGAACAGCATATCCGCCGCGAAAAAGCGACATCCAATATCTGCACCGCGCAGGTGCTGCTGGCGGTGATGGCCGGCATGTATGCGGTGTGGCATGGGCCGGAGGGTCTGACGCGCATCGCGCAACGCGTGCGGTTGTTGGCGCGGCTTGCAGGTGATGCGGCTTCGCAGCTTGGCTTTGCGCTGCGCCATCAGGGGTTCTTTGACACGATTACGTTGGAAGCTGGCGCGCGCGCCGATGCCGTGATGGCGGCCGCGCTGAAGCACGGCTTCAATCTACGGCGTATCGGTGATGGCGGTATTGCGATTGCGATGGATGAGACGCTTTCCCGCGATGATCTAGCGGCGCTGGTGGCAGCGTTGGCCGAAGCGGCGGGCAAGCCTGCGCCTTCGCTTGATGCGCTGACACTTGCCGGAGATTTGCCGGAGGCTTTGCGCCGTGCCTCATCCTTCCTGA
>CAMCEP010000248.1 GCA_945873675.1 Asaia bogorensis | reverse complement strand
ACCAAAGGCGGGACCTCACCGAAGGGCAGATTGAAGGCGATATTTTAGGCAAATGCCCAAATAATGCGCCACCCGAAAGCCTGCCCACGTATACAGTCATTGCTCAGGCTTTATTTTAATTGTTGAGAATGACCGGAAGCCATGCTTAGAATGTATGAGGTCGTGCTTACATTCCACAAGCAGTCCAAGATAACAAAGAGTGGTGGAAGGAAATAAGGGCGCCATCGGGAACCAAGCACTTCCAGGTCAACGCGATAGGGGGGGCGAAAATGCACCCCCTTCTGTCCGCTCGATCTCACCTCGCGTCATGCAGTTCGCCTCTGGCATCCCGGCCTTGTCAGACACGCCCTGCACGCCAAGCCCCATCCATCCTGATGCTGCAATGGGTGGGCATGTAAGCATGGCCGACCCCGAAATGACGCAGCCGCTGGCTGCCCAATGGCGCGGCAATTGCGCGCCCATGGTGCAACGCTCGCGCAAGGACGCAATCTCACTTCTCCTCATATTGGAGTCGTTCGATGGCCACGAATGGAGATGTACTACGCGCAAATCTCTCTCTTTGGAACGGAGTTAGAAAGAAAAATGATCCGATCTCAGTTTTGTGAATGAAATAGGGCCATCGGTCAAGTGCTTTTTCCCCTAATTAACTCCAGACGGATCATTTCTGTAGGGTTTTGTTGCTTTTTTGTTAACGGGTCTTTTTTTAAAGGAAGCCAATCAGGTGGATGCCATCAACGGAGCAAATCCCTCAGTCGCTGCAGCCCAGCAACGCGATGCAGAGGGGCTGGCCAATGATAATTTCGCAGAAATATCAATACGATTGGAACAGGCGATTAAAATGTCTGGGGGGCCAAGCGCTGTTGCGCGCAGCGCCGGGATGTATCTTGGCACCTTGAACCGTTATCGCATGGGGCGAGAGATGCCTGTTTCGGCGTTGATTTCACTCGCCCACGCCACCGGCGTCTGTCTGGAATGGCTCGCCACCGGCTCGGGCCCGATGCTGACGGCAGAACGAAGTCCCGGCGTTACCCAGGCCGCCGTCAATGGCTTGGGAACGCCACCGGGCTACCTTTTCCTGCCAATGGTTGGAGTCCCCGGCGCAACCGATCCTGAAGACCGCCAAACGAGCATCCCCAAAACCGATTTCATTTTGTTTTCTGAGTTTTTCTTAACTCAAACCCTGCGTCGCAAGCCGAAAAATCTAGCGCTGCTCATCACCGCAGGCGACAGCATGGCCCCCACGATCCAAGACGGTGATTTGTTGCTGGTGGACACCTCCATCCGACAAATTCAGGCAAGCCGGATTTACGTTTTGCTTGTCGGCAGCGCCCTGGTGGTGAAGCGCATTCAGGTCAAAATTGATGGTAGCCTGGTGGCAAGGCCCGATAACCCGATCTACGAACCAGAGGTATTGGCGCCAGACCAAGCCAAAACGCTGCATATCGTGGGAGAGGTCGTGTGGCACGCCGGCCCAGCGGCGGCCTAATAAAAGGGTAACGCATTTCCGCCCCCAAAGTAAAAAAGAATTAATATAAATTATTTGTCACTTTATAGTGCTCGGCTGCGCGGCTTAAAGTATTATTAATAGTCATAGTATTAAAGGCTCCAGGATGACGACCAGCAAGCAAAAAAACACCCCGATCACTTCGCAGGCAAACCCTTTGGGGCGCAGGCTACTGGTCTTGAACTTGGTGGCTACCCCCGCGCTTTTGGGCGCGGCCCCTGGCGCCAAGGCGGAACCGCTGCAAAAAGCCCCGGTCATTCCCGTCGTCACTGATGCTGATCCCTCCGATGGACCCGGTCGTGGGCGCGGTCGCCCGCGCGGCACGGGCCTCACGGATTCTGACCCCGGTGATGGCCCCGGCAACGGGCGCGGCGCGCGGCGGGGCACGGGACTGACCGATTCCGACCCTGGCGATGGCCCGGGCAATGGCCGCGGCGCGCGGCGTGGCACGGGGCTCACGGATTCAGACCCTGGTGATGGCCCCGGCAATGGGCGCGGTGCGCGGCGTGGCACGGGCCTGACCGATGCCGATCCCGGGGATGGCCCGGGCAATGGCCGCGGCTCGCGGCAAAAGGCCATGACGGATTCCGACCCGCGTGATCAAGCAGGCCGTGGCCGACGCGGAACCTGAAGTTCTACCCCCGGCATGACAGGAACGCTCGGCGAAGCTGCGTGGCGCTTGGCTTTTGGTGATCTTGCGCCTGAACAGGTCTTTGCGCTTCGCGAAGGCACGGCTTGGCAGTTTCTGCCCGGCGGCGCGGCGGATCGTTATGTCGGTTTGCTTGCCATCGCCGATCTTGATGCGTTTCTGCGCACCGATGCCGCCCGCCATCCGCGCGTGACCATGGCCGATGGCGGACGGCAAGGCGGCGCCGCCATCCCGCCCGATGAATATCTGCAAAGCGATGGCAACCGCATTGACCTGCCGCGCCTGCTCGCCCGGCATGATGCGGGGGGCAGCTTGGTGGTTTCACAATTCCACGATTTGCATGCGCCGCTTGCGCAATTCTGCCGTGGGCTTGAAAAGGTTTTCCTCCATCCGGTGCAGGCAAATATCTATCTGACGCCCCCCGGCGCGCAGGGTTTCCGCGTGCATTTTGATACGCATGATGTGTTGGTCATGCAGGTATCGGGCGCCAAATCCTGGCGCGTTTGGGATGACATTCCCTTCCCCTTGCCAAGCCGCGCCACACCTTGGGCCAATAAGCAAAGCCCCGCCGGGGCGCCGCATGCGCTGACCCTTAATCCCGGTGACGCGCTTTATCTGCCGCGCGGTGTCATGCATGAAGCGGCGGCGCAGACGGGCGATGCGCCATCGCTTCATATCACCATCGGTTTCCTGGAAGCCTCCATCGCCGATATGCTGCGGGAGCTTCTGGAGATTCTGGAAGCGGAAAACCCGGCGCTCCGCGCCAGCATCCCTTCCTGGCGGCTTGCTGAGGCTGAGGGTACCGCCGCCATCGCCGCGCGCCTCGCGCCCGCTTTGGCCGCACTGTCTTCCCAGGCCGCGCTGGAACAGCTTGCCCTGGCAGCGATGGATCGCATCACGCGCGACCGGCTGCCGCTCTCCCAACGTAGCCTGGCGCATCGCCCACCCGGCCTGGAAGTAAAGCTACGCCTTTCGGACGCCATGCACCATCATCTAGTGCCGCTACCCGAAGGGGGCGGGGCGCTTCGCTGGTATGGCGGCGTGGAAAATCTGAACGCGGCGGAATGCGCTTGGATGGCGCAATTGGCTGAAGGCGCTGCGCCCGCCAGCCTGGGTGAAGGCGCCTTGGCCTTCTGTCAGCGATTAGCCGCACTCGGGCTATTGGAACGCTGCTGAACGCGCGGCTTCAGCCCTGGCTTTCCTCTCGCAGGATTTCCAATTCCAACCAGCGGGTTTCAGCCTGCTGCAAGGCGGCCTGGGCCGTGCCAAGCGCGCTGGTGGCCTTGGCAAAACCGGCAGCATCGCGCGTGTAAAACGCTGGATCGGCGATACGCTTTTCAAGTGCAGCGATTTCCACCGTAAGCTTTTCCATCCGCGCCGGCAGGGTTTTCAATTCATGCTGCTCCACCGCGCCCAAGCCCTTTTTGCGCGGCGCGGGTTTGGCTGCGGGCTGCGCAGCCTCTCGCCTTGCCGCTGGCGCCTGCTTTTCAGCGGCGCGCGCCCGCACGCCATGGCCGCGCTGCGCCACCATGTCGCTATAGCCGCCGGCATATTCCTGCCAGCGACCGGCTTCTTCAAAGGCGATCACGCTGGTGACGCAGCGGTCAAGGAAATCGCGGTCATGGCTCACCAGCAGCACCGTGCCGGCGTAATCTGCGATCAATTCCTGCAATAGATCGAGTGTTTCAAGGTCCAGATCATTGGTGGGTTCATCCAGCACCAGAAGATTGGATGGCTTGGCGAAGGCGCGCGCCAGCATCAGCCGGCCGCGTTCTCCGCCAGAAAGCGCACCGAGCGGCGTGCGCGCCTGTTCCGGCGTAAACAGAAAATCCTTCATGTAGCCCAGCACATGGCGCGGCGCGCCGCCTACATGCACCATATCGCCGCGCCCTTCGGTCAGCGCTTCCGCCAACGTCACTGCGGGATCAAGCGCCGCGCGGCGCTGATCCAGCCCCACCATTTCAATGCCGGCACCGAGCAGTATTTGGCCCGCATCCGGCGCCAGCGTACCGATCAGCATATTCAGAAGCGTTGTCTTGCCCGCGCCATTGGGCCCCAGAATACCCACGCGATCACCGCGCATGATGCGTGTCGAAAACCCCTGCACGATCGGGCGATCACCAAAGGATTTGCTGATATTGTCAGCGGCAATCACCAGATTACCGGACCCGCCAGCCTCGGTCGCGGCCATGCTCACACGCCCGGGCGCGGTGCTGCGCTCTCGGCGCTTGGTGCGCAAGGTTTGCAGGTTTTCGAGCCGCCTTAC
>CAMCEP010000247.1 GCA_945873675.1 Asaia bogorensis | reverse complement strand
GCCACACCGGCGCCGGAAGAAGAACCACCTGGCAAGCGGCCCGTTGCGCGATCCCAGGGGCTTTTCGGCGTGCCGTAATGCGGATTCACACCAAGGCCGGAAAAGGCGAATTCCACCATATTGGTGCGCCCCAGCACGACAAAGCCGGCACGACGCAGGCGCTGCACGGTCGGTGCATCCAGCTTTGCGGGCGCACTTCCCTTCAGTACGACGGAGCCTGAGCGCGAGGTGACGCCCGCCTCATCATACAAATCCTTCACACTGATCGGAATGCCGGCATAAGGGCTTGGTGCGCGCCCCGCCTTGCGCAGCGTGTCCATCGCGGTCGCTGTCGCGCGGGCTGCCCCGTCATGCACCACCATGAAGGCGCGGCTGCCCTCACCGGCGGGATCAGCAATGCGCGCCAGGGCTTCTTCGACTAGCGCGGTGGAGGAGGTGCGCCCGGCGGCGAGCGCGGCGGCGGCTTCAAAAACGGTTTTGGGCATCAGTAGATATCCGGCTCCGGCGTGGGTTGCTGGCCTTCCAGGAAAGCGAGATCGCATCCCTCATCGGCCTGGGTCACATTGTCCAAATATAGCGATGTCCAGCCCCGCGCATAGCGGCGCGCGGGCGGCTTCCAGGCAGCGCGGCGGCGTTCCATTTCTACTTCATCCACCAGCAAATCCAGTTTGCGATTGGCGACATCAAGGCGGATCAAGTCACCATTCTGTACAAAGGCAAGCGGTCCGCCCACATGGCTCTCCGGCGCCACATGCAGCACACAAGTGCCATAGGATGTGCCGGACATGCGCGCATCGGAAATACGCACCATATCGCGCACGCCCTGCTGCAACATCTTCTTGGGCAGCGGCAGCATGCCCCATTCCGGCATGCCTGGCCCGCCTTGCGGCCCCGCCTGCTTCAGCACCAACACCGAATCAGGTGTGACGGGCAGATCGGGATCATCCAGGCGCTTTTTCAGGTCGGCGTAATCCTCGAACACCACCGCCGGGCCGGTATGGTGCAACAGGCGCGGCTCCGCGGCAGAGGTCTTGATCACCGCGCCCCGTGGCGCGAGTGAGCCCTTCACCACTGCAAGCCCGCCTTCCGCCTGCAAGGGGCGATCAAGCGGCAGGATCACTTCCTCATCAAATATCTCGGCACCAGCGATATTCTCACCAAGCGTTTGGCCGGTGACGGTGCGCGCGGAAAGGTCAAGGAAGTCGCGAATGCGATGGAACAGCGCCTGAGCGCCGCCGGCATAGAAGAAATCCTCCATCAGCTTTTCGCCAGCATTGGGGCGCAGATTCGCGACCAACGGCACGCGGCGCGACAGCGCATCGAAGCGTTCGAGGTCAAGCGGTACGCCGGCACGGCGGGCGATCGCGATCAGATGCGGGATGGCATTGGTGGAACCGCCAAAGGCCATGGTGGCGGTCACGGCATTGTCTATGCTGGCTTGGGTGATGATGGATTTGGGTGTCAAATCTTCCCAGACCATTTCCACAATGCGTTTGCCGGTTTCGGTCGCCATGCGTGGATGCGCGGAATCCGCGGCAGGAATGGAAGAAGCACCAGGCAGGGTGAAGCCAAGCGCTTCCACGGCCAGCATCATGGTGGCGGCTGTGCCGGCGGTCATGCAGGTGCCGAAGCTTCGCGCAATGCCGCCTTCCATATCCTTCCATTGCGCTTCAGTGATATTCCCGGCGCGCAATTCGGCGTGATACTTCCAGACATCACTGCCCGAACCGAGCGTCTTGCCGCGCCAATTGCCGCGCAGCATCGGGCCGGCGGGTACGAAAATGCAGGGCAGGCCAGCGCTGATCGCGCCCATCATCAGCCCCGGCGGCGTCTTGTCGCAGCCACCCAGCAGCACCAGCCCATCGCAAGGATGGCTGCGCGCCAGTTCTTCCGTCTCCATCGCCAGAAGATTGCGATAGAGCATGGATGTCGGCTTTTGGTATTGTTCCGTCACCGGATGCGCGGGCAATTCCACCGGAAAGCCGCCGGCCTGCCAAACGCCGCGCTTAACTTCCTCGGCCCGCGTGCGAAAATGGAAATGGCAGGGGCTTAGTTCCGACCAGGTATTGATGATGCCGATCACCGGCTTGCCGCGAAAATCCGATTCAGAATAGCCGGCTTGCAGCATGCGGGAACGGTGGCCGAAGGCGCGGATATCCTCCACGCCGAACCAGCGATGGCTGCGGAGTTCTTCGGGTTTCTTGCGCGCCATGGGCGGTTTCCTTGTGTCTATCGCGGTCAGTTTGCCATTGGGCGCCCTGCTTGGCCATTCCCTGGCCGGTTTTGCATTGACGGGGGAGCGCCCATCCGGTCAGGATCAGCCATTCAAACCGGAGAACAGGGCGGCCTGGACCGCCCGGCAGGAGGAAACATCATGTCCTTGCTCTCAAAACCCCGTCGCCGTGGCTTTCTTGGTGCCGTGGCCGCTGCCGCGCTTTCGCTGATGGCCTTCGCCCCCGGCCAGGCAGCGGCGCAGGAATGGCGCGGCTGGAATATCCATGCCGCCGATTACCCGAATGGTCGCGGCATGGATCGCTTTGCGGAGCTTGTGGGTCAGCGCACCAATAACCGTATCCGCATGCGTACCTTCCATTCCGCGCAGCTTGGCCAGCAGGATGAAGCCATTCAGCAGATGCGCCTTGGGACGATTGATTTCGCCAATTTCAATCTTTCGCCGTTGAACAATCTGGCGCCCTCCACCGCGATCCTGACTCTGCCCTTCCTGTTCCGCGATGTTGGCCATAGCCACCGTGTCGTGGATGGCGCGATCGGGGAAGACATCGCGCGCGATCTGGAAGCGATCGGCATCATCACCCTGGCTTGGTATGATGCGGGAGCGCGGAGCCTGTACACAACCCGCCCGGTGCGCACGCCGGCCGATGTGCGCGGCATGAAGATACGTGTGCAGACCTCAGACCTTTGGATTGACATCATGCGCGCCATGGGCGCCAACCCAACGCCGCTGCCCTTTGGTGAGGTCTTTACCAGCCTGCAATCCGGTGTGATTGATGGCGCGGAAAACAATTGGCCATCATATGAAAGCACGCGGCATTTCGAAGTGGCGAAATTCTACACCACGACCGAACATTCCAATGTGCCGGAAATCCTGGCCATCAGCCGGCAGCGCTGGCAGCGTTTGAATGAAGCCGAGCGCGCCATCCTGCGCGATGCGGCGCGTGAAAGTGCGGTCTTCCAGCGCCAACTTTGGGCGGAGCGTGAAAAATCATCACGTGATCGCGTGGTGGGTGCGGGCGCGACGGTGATTGAGGTGGCCGATCGTGGCCCTTGGCAGGCGCTGATGGAACCGGTCTATGCCAAATACGCGTCAGCCCCGCGCATGGCGGATTTGCTGAAGCGTATTCGTGAAACTCGGTGAGCTTGCGTGAAACACGGCGGCGCGGCGTTCTGCCCGCACCGCTCGCGGGTTTTTCGCGCCTTCTGGATGTATTGGCCGGCGCGACCATTGCTTTGGCCGGCACGGCTTTGGTTGCGCTGGTGGTGATGATGGGTTGGCTGGTGTTTGGCCGTTATGTGCTGAATGATACGCCAACCTGGATCGAACGCGGCGCGACACTCGCCATTCTTTGCATCGCCATGCCGGTGGCGGCGGTGGGCGTGCGGGAACGTTTTCATCTTTCCGTGCTTGGCCTGCGTGAGGCCTTGCCAGGTGCCATGCAGCGCTGGATCGCCCTTGGTTGCGATGCGCTGGTCGGCTTGTTTGGCCTTGGCATGGCGATCTGGTCCTGGGAATTGGTGGAAATGGTGCGGAATTTCCGTATACCCTTGCTTGGCATCAGCCAGGGCTGGACCTATGCGCCGATGGTCCTTGGTGGTTCGCTGATGGTGCTGTTTTCCATCGAACAGGTGCTGCGCGATATCTTCGTGCCGGAAGCGCCGCAGAAACGCGGCCCCGCGGCGGCCTTCCTGGAGTAGCCGCAATGGAACCCGGACTTTTTTTGATTTTTGCGGTATTTGCATTTGGCGTCATCGCCGGTGTGCCTGTGGCCTTCTGCCTGGGCATCGCTGCTGTCGTGGGCTTCATCTATGAAGGGCTGAACCCTGCTGTTGCCTTCCAGCAAATGGCGAGTGGCATGAGCATCTTCTCCCTGCTTGCCATTCCCTTCTTTATTTTTGCCGGCGAGATTATGCTGCATGGCGGTATCGCGCGCCGTCTGGTGGCGCTGGCGTCATCCTGTGTGGGTTGGATGCGCGGTGGCTTGGGAATGGTGGATGTTTCAACCTCCATGTTGTTTGGCGGGATTTCTGGCTCAGCGGTGGCGGATACCTCGGCCACTGGCACCATCCTGATCCCGGCAATGAAGGCCAAGGGGTATGGCGTGGATTATGCGGTGTCACTCACCGTCACCAGCAGCATCGCGGGCATTCTGATTCCGCCCAGCCATAATATGATTCTCTATTC
>CAMCEP010000246.1 GCA_945873675.1 Asaia bogorensis | reverse complement strand
CCGGCTGGGATCTGGTGCTGATCGGGCGCGATGCGACTGCCGAACGCCCCTTTACGATGCTGATCGAAGATCTGCGCGCGGCTTTGCGTCAGGCGGGGGTGGTATCATGACCCTGCCCGCCGTTGCACTTAAGGGCTGCGTGCATGCCTATCGTTACACGCTGCGCGGCATTATCGGCAGTCATTGCCGACATTACCCGACCTGCAGCGATTATGCGCTAGAAGCTTTGGAAACCCATGGCGCTGCGCGCGGCGCCTGGTTGACCACGCGGCGCATTCTGCGCTGCAACCCCTGGACCCCTGGCGGCTACGACCCCGTACCCCGCCCCAAAACCACCAAAGGCTGAGCACCCGCCATGGATCAGAAGCGTCTGTTCGCCGCGATTGCGCTTTCAATCGGCATATTGCTGCTTTTCGATGTTTACAAGCGCATGAACATGCCGCCCGAAGCGCCTGCCCCGGTCACGCAACAGGCTGCGCCCGCGCCAGCTGTGCCCGCCCCGGCGGCCTCCGGCACGCCTGTGCCGGCCACGCAGGTACTCACCGCGCCGTCTCAGCAGGAAGCAGCACCGGCCGCCCGCGCGCCCGCCCAGCGCATCGCGATCGAAAGCGCGGCCCTTTCAGGTAACCTGAACCTTCGTGGCGCACGGTTGGATGATTTGGTGCTGCTGCGCCACCGCGAAACCACCGATGCTGGCTCGCCGCCTGTGCGGCTTTTCGCGCCGCGCGATTCCGCCGCCCCTTATTTCGCGCAATGGGGCTGGACCGCAGCCGATGGCCGCACCCGCGTCCCGGATGGGGAGACGGATTGGCAGATCAGCGGTGGACCTTTGGCGCCAGGCAAGCCGGTCACGCTCAGCTGGAATAATGGCCAGGGCCAGGTTTTCGAAATCCAGTTGAGCCTGGATGAGAATTACATGTTCTCCGCCGAACAGCGCATGCGCAATACCGGGGCTGACCTGGTGGCGGTGCTGCCCTGGGCTCGTGTGCGGCGCGAAACAACGCCGAAGGTTGAAGGCTTCTATATTTTGCATGAAGGCTTTACCGGGGTTGTTGGGGGGCGCTTGAATGAAGTGACCTTCGCCGATGCCAAAACCGAAGCGCAGAAGCGCCGCGGTGCCGCCTTTGAACAGGAAGACACTGGCGGCTGGGTTGGCATCACCGATAAATATTGGCTGGCGGCGCTGATGCCGGCGGCGGCGGATCAGCCGATGCGCGCGGCTTATCGCTTTGTCAGCGAAGGCGCTGGTACGGCGGGTGAACGCTGGCAGGTGGATATCGCTGCCCCTGCCGCGCAACAGATTGCCGCAGGCGCCGCGGATGGCTTCAAAAGCCGGCTTTTCGCCGGTGCCAAGGAAGTCCATTTGCTGGATGATTACGCAACGCGCTTTGGCATCAAGGATTTCGACAAGGCAATTGATTTCGGCTGGTTTTACTTTCTGACCAAGCCATTCTTCTATGCTTTGGATTGGTTGTTCCAGGTCTTCGGCAATTTCGGTGTTGCTATTCTAATCTTCACACTGGCCATCAAGATCGCCTTCTTCCCGCTGGCGAATAAGGCTTATAAATCCATGGCCAAGATGAAGGTCCTTGGCCCAAAAATGTCCGAAATCAAGGAACGTTATAAGGAAGATCCGCAAAAGGCGCAGGTCGAAATGATGGCGCTCTACCGGAGTGAGAAGGTAAACCCTGCCTCCGGCTGCTTGCCCATCCTGATCCAGATTCCGGTGTTCTTTGCGCTCTATAAGGTGCTGTTCGTCACCATCGAAATGCGCCACCAGCCCTTCTTTGGCTGGATCAAGGATTTGTCCGCGCCAGACCCAACCAATCTGTTCAATCTGTTTGGCCTGCTGCCCTTCGATCCCGCGGCCTGGAGCAGCTTTTTGCACATGCCGGCATGGGCGCTGATCATGGGCGTGACAATGTGGGTGCAGCAAAAGCTGAACCCGCAGCCGCCCGATCCAATTCAGGCGAAAATCTTCGCCTGGATGCCCATCATTTTTACCTTCATGCTGGCATCCTTCCCGGCGGGGCTGATCATCTATTGGGCCTGGAACAATTCGCTTTCGGTCGCGCAGCAATACTACATCATGCGCCATGAACGCGCGGCCACCCGCGCGGCCAAGGTGGGCGGCAAGAAGGCGTGACACCTCTTGCCAGGTTTGTGTGATGAGTGGCTTGGCCGAGGCTACTACGGAAGAAGCGCGCGCCGCGTTGCTTGAAGCGGGGCGGCTGCTTTTCGCGCGGTCTTGCGATTTCTACTTCGGCGCACAGAAGCTTGAACAAGTGCCGCCGCCCGGCCTGCCGGAGATCGCCTTTTGCGGGCGATCCAATGTCGGCAAATCTTCCCTGCTGAATGCGCTGACCGGGCGCAATGCGCTCGCGCGGGTTTCCAATACACCTGGGCGCACGCGCCAGCTCAATTTTTTCAACCTTGGTGATCGGCTGGCACTCGTGGATATGCCGGGCTATGGCTACGCCAAGGCATCAAAAGAATTGCAGGCCGATTGGCAAGGCATGATGTTTGAATATCTGCGCGGCCGGCCCAATCTGGGCCGAGTGCTGCTGCTGATGGATGCGCGGATTGAAACCAAATCCGCTGATCTCGCCGCGATGAAGCTGTTGGATGAAGCCGCCGTCGCGTTTCAGATCGTGCTGACCAAGGCGGATGATGTGCCGCCCGCGCAATTCGCCAAGCGCCTGGCTGAGGTTCAAGCGTTGGCGCGGCGCCATATCGCGGCCCACCCCATGGTGCTGGTCACCAGCAGCGAAACCGGCCAGGGTATTCCCGAATTGCGGGCGGAGCTTTCCGCTTTTGCTTTGCCGGCTTGATTTTTCCGCCCACCAGCAGCGTGCAACCCTGGCGACAGCTTAGTCGAAAAAGGTTACACGCCTGTCATGCAGGCTACTCCCCCGCTTCTTGCCGCTGAGGGCATCACCAAGCGTTTCGGCGCGCTGGTCGCGAATAACGCCGTGGACCTGACCGTGGCGCCCGGGGAAATTCATGCCCTGCTCGGCGAAAATGGCGCCGGCAAATCCACGCTAGTCAAAATCATCTATGGCCTGCTGCGCCCGGATGCGGGGCGGCTGATCTGGCGCGGCGCGCCGGTACAGGTGGAAAGCCCCCGCGCTGCCCGCGCGCTTGGGATTGGCATGGTGTTTCAGCATTTTTCGCTGTTTGAGGCGCTGACAGTGGCGGAAAACGTCGCCCTCGCGCTTGATGGCGCTGAGCCCTTGGACGAAATCGCCGAACGCCTTGCCGATACCAGCCGCGCCTATGGCCTGCCGCTTGATCCCAAGCGCGAGATCTGGCGGCTTTCGGTGGGCGAACGGCAGCGCGTTGAGATCATGCGCTGCCTGATGCAGGACCCAAGCCTGCTGATCCTGGATGAACCCACTTCCGTGCTGACGCCCCAGGAAGCCGAGGGGCTTTTCGCGACCCTCGCCAGATTGCGGGCTGAGGGGCGTTCGGTGCTCTACATCTCCCACAAGCTTGAAGAAGTGCGGCGCATTTGCGAAGCCGCGACCATTCTGCGTGGTGGGCAAGTGGTGGCGCATTGCGACCCGCGCGCTGAAACCACGGCAAGCCTGGCGCGCATGATGATGGGCGGGGATGTCGTGCCCATCCGCCATGATCGTATCGCAGCGGAAGGCCCGGTGCGCTTGGCGGTTTGCGCACTTTCTCTCCCGCCGCTGCATGCCCATGGCATTTCGCTGGATAAGATCAGTCTGGAACTCCGCGCCGGTGAGGTGCTGGGTATCGCCGGTGTCGCCGGCAATGGCCAGGATGAGCTTTTTGCAGCGCTCAGCGGCGAAGAATTGGCGCCCCATGCCGGGGCCATTGTGATGGATGGTGTGGCGGTTGGCCGCGTCGGCATCAATGAACGCCGCCGGCGTGGTGCGGCCTTTGTGCCGGAAGAACGGCTTGGCCATGGTGCGGCACCCACCATGCGCCTCACGGAAAACGCGCTACTTTCAGGCCATGTTACCAATGGTTTCTTGCGTCATGGCTTCGTGGATCGCGCGAAGCTGACTGACTTCGTGAGTAAGGTGGTGCGCGCCTTTGATGTGCGCAAAGGCCCCGCCGATCCAGAAGCGCGCGCGCTATCCGGCGGCAATTTGCAGAAATTCGTCATTGGCCGCGAAATCGCGCGCAAGCCCGGCCTGCTGGTCGTGGCGCAGCCAAGCTGGGGTGTGGATGCCGGTGCTGCTTCCACCATTCGCCAGGCGCTGATGGACCTTGCGCGCGCCGGCAGCGCCGTGCTGGTGATCAGCCAGGATTTGGATGAGCTGCTCGAAATCTCCGACAGGCTTTGCGTGATGTTCATGGGCCGGCTTTCGCCCGCCATGCCAACCGCCGGGGCAACACGCGAATCGCTCGGCCTGCTCATGGGCGGGGCTGGGATGGCGGCGTGATGAAACTTGTTATGGAGCGTCGCA
>CAMCEP010000245.1 GCA_945873675.1 Asaia bogorensis | reverse complement strand
ATATTGGCCAGCCGCGCATCCAATTCCTGCAAGGTCAGCGCGGAATCGCGGCTATCAATGCGGATCAGTAAAGCGCCTTGGCGCGGCTCATCCCCGGCAATTACCGGCAATTCCATCACCCAGCCCGGCACGCGGCTGGCGAGCGCGATCATATCGGCGGCGATGCGCGCATCATCCACAATAACATGCGTGAAATGCCGATAAATCCAATGGCCCGCACCGGCCATCAGCGCCAAGCCGGCGGTCAAAGCGGCCGCGAGGCGTAGCCGCTTCAGGGCGGTATTGGGGCGGGCAGCAACCGGCGAGGTTTTGGCGGTGCCGATATCCATCATGCACCCCCTTCGGTACGCGCCAGGCCCTGCGCCACGCGGTCCAGCACGGCCATGCACATGGCCAGGTCTTCCTCGGGGATGCCTTCCAGGATTTCGGCACGCACGGCGGCGGCTTCGGCCTCAATATTTTGCAGCACGGGGCGCGCGGCTTCGGTCAAGTGAATGGTCTTGGCGCGGCGGTCGCCCGGCGCGGCGCGGCGTTCCACAAAGCCCTGGGCTTCCAGCCAATCCAGCGTGCGCACCATGGTGGGCCCTTCCACCGCAAGCCGCCCGGCAAGGTCCTTCTGCGTGACGCCATCGCCACGCCGCGCGAGGCTCAGCAGCACCAGCCAGCGCGATTCCGTCAGGCCAAAGGGCAGAATGCGCTGGTCAAGCCGCACGCGCCAACGCCGCGCGATCTGGGCAATGGCCACACCAAGCCGCCAGCGCGCTTGGGAAATATCTGACCCATCAGGCATAGCGGGAAGGCTAATCCTGGAATGCCTAGGATGCAAATAGATAGCGCGCTATCGAATTCACGGTGGTGGAGCGAGTACTTTGTCCCGGTAATTGCAGAAGGCCCGCGCCGGGCAGCGCCAGCATTCCGGCGCTCGCGCCTTACAGATGTAGCGCCCATGCAGGATCAGCCAGTGATGCGCATCGCGCAGCAATTCGGGCGGGCAGCGCTTCATCAGCCCTTCTTCCACCGCGCGTGTGGTCTTGCCGGGCGCCAGGCCCGTCCGATTGCCGAGCCGAAAGATGTGGGTGTCCACCGCCATCGTATTCTGCCCAAAGGCGACATTCAGCACGACATTGGCGGTTTTGCGCCCAACGCCGGGCAGGGCTTCCAGGGCAGCGCGGTCGGCAGGCACCTGCCCGCCATGGCGTTCCACCAGCTGTGCCGCCAAAGCCGCCACATTGCGCGCCTTGGCCTGCCATAGCCCGATGCGGCGAATGAAGGGGCCGATGCCCTCAGCGCCCAGTGCGGCCATGGCGGCGGGGGTGGGTGCCGCTTCGAACAGCCCCGGCGTGCATTTATTCACCGCCGCATCGGTGGTTTGGGCAGACAGCACCACCGCCACCAGCAGGCTGAAATGGTCCTGGTAGAAAAGTTCTGTCTCTGGCGCGGGGTTGGTCTGGGCCAAGGCGCGCAAAAAAGCCTCGGCCTGGTCTTTCGACATCAGGCGGGCGCGGCGCGGGGCGCGGGCGGAACCGTGATCGGGCTTGGCTTGGGGCATGGCGTTACCGCCCCATTCTGACCTAGACTGATCTGCGATGGCACCCCCCCAAGAAACCATTCTTTTCGAAGCGATTTCCACGCCGCCGCAGAGTTTTACGGCGCGGGGCTTTCGTGTGCTGGCGGGGTTGCTCATTCTGGCGGCGCTGGTTCCGGCGGTGGTGTTCTTCGCCCTTGGCGCCTGGCCGGTGCTGCCCTTCATTGGGCTGGAGGTGGGTGCGGCGCTGGCGCTGCTGCTGTGGCATGCGCGTGCATCGCGCCGGGTTAGCGAAATGGTGCTGCTGACCGATGCGAGGCTATCCATCCGCCACGTGGATCATCGCGGGCGCGTGGTGCGCAGCGTCATGGATGCCTATTGGGCCAAGGTGGAATGGGATGAGGCCGCGCCGCGCGGCGGGCGCCTATGGATCAAAAGCCGCGGCCGGGTTTTGGAAATCGGTCGGCATCTCTCAGCACCAGAAAAGGCCGAATTGGCTGATGCCCTGCGCGGGGCCCTTTCCCGTGCACGACGACCCGATTTCGATAATCCGCAATTGCGCTGAACATTTTCAAGCCAAGTGGAGGCACTTGGCTCTCCGGAAAATGCGATCAAACACTGGTGCAGATCATATGATCCGCGTTAGGGCCTGACCCGTTCCACCCCACCGCGCCTGACATGGCCGCGCTGCGCCATGCAATCAAAATAGGTGCGGCGCTGGGTGGAGATGATTTCATTGCTCAAGTTCTCTTCCTGCGCCTGGAAGCCAATATAGACACTGCGACGCATTTCCTGAATGCGCGGGTCACGGATGGCTTCCTCCCGGCAGGTGGCAGCATCGGCGCTGTTATCGGGCGGGAAGACAGATTCCTTTGATTGGTTCGCGCAGCCCATCATCGCCAGCACCACCAGCAATGTCGCGGCGCGCTTCATGACGCTAACCAATCCTCGATCAGCCGGCGTGCGATGGAATCAACGCGCGGCAGGGAAAAGCCAAGCTGCTGATGATTGCGCAAATCATCCCGGCTGAACCAACGCGCATCGCGCAATTCTTCGGGGTCTATGGTGATTTCCTCGCTCAGGCCCTCGGCATGGAAGCCAAGCATGATGGAAGATGGAAAAGGCCAGGGCTGAGATGAATGGTAGCGCACATGCCCCACTTTGATACCTGATTCTTCTGCCACTTCGCGTCGCACCGCTTCTTCCAGGCTTTCGCCCGGTTCCACAAAGCCGGCCAGCGTTGAATACATGGTGGTATTCGGGAAGCGCTGCGAATGGCCCAGCAGGCAGCGATCGCCGCGCACCACCAGCATGATCACGGCTGGGTCGGTACGCGGGAAATGCTGCGTATTGCAGGCCGTGCAGCTCATTGCATGGCCGGCGCTGCGTGGTTCACAAACGCCGCCGCACACCCCGCAAAACCGATGCTTGGTGCGCCAATGCATCAGGCCGCGCGCATGGGCCAGCACGCTGGCTTCCCCCGGCGGTAGCAGACCGGCCACCTGCCGCAGATCGGCAAAGCTGCCCATTTCCGCCGGCAGCAGGGGAATTGGGTCATCCGCGGTGGAACAATCCACGGCGAAAACTTGCCTTCCTTCCCATTCGCCGAGCCAAGCCCAGGGCCCGCCTGCCATGCGGAGCGCGCCGGCGGCCTCCCCCGTCAGCAAAACGGCCTGGGGCGCACCTTCTTCGACGCCCCGCATCAGGTTGCGGGCGCGCCAGACGGGGGCGAAAACCGTATTGGGGTCAGTGAGGGCCGCTTCAATGAAGGCGGCGTCCTCTCGGCGATGGGATGCCCGGTCTAGCGGGCTGCCCGTATAGGCGTTGGGTCGGCTGGCGGGGATGGAAAGCATAAATCAGACCCTGCCACGCGGCCCGGCGCTGGGCAACCAAGCCCCCCCATTGGCATTGGGGCATGGGGACATGATATGGTGCTTTCGGAAGGTCGGCGGTGGACGGGCTCCTCGCCAACCCGGTCAGGTCCGGAAGGAAGCAGCCGTAACGGGTTCTTGCTCGGGTCATTTGTCGGCCTTCCACCCAGCTTGAGAGACCGCCCGCGCCATGGCTTCCGATATGTTCGGCTCACCGCTTCCCGCGCCTGGCGATGACACGCCGGAAGAAGCGGGCCTGCCTGAGCCGCCGGCACCAGAAGGCCCGGGGCTGTTCGGGGACCCGGCGCCGCCGCCCGCACCAGCGCCCGCGCCGGTGGCGAAACCAGCCGAACAATCAGGCTACCGGGTCCTGGCGCGGAAATACCGCCCGACCAGCTTTGATGATTTGATCGGGCAGGATGTGCTGGTGCGCACTTTGCGCCACGCTTTTGCCCAGGGGCGCGTGCATCATGCTTTTTTGCTGACGGGCGTGCGCGGCGTCGGCAAAACCACCACGGCGCGCATCATTGCGCGTGCGCTGAATTGCATTGGCGTGGATGGCAAGGGCGGCCCGACAGCGGACCCCTGCGGTATTTGCCCGGAATGCAAGGCGATTCTGGCAGACCGCCATCCGGATGTGGTGGAGCTGGACGCCGCTTCCAACAATAGCGTGGATGATGTGCGGGAATTGCGCGAAGCGCTGCGTTTCCGTGCGAGCCAGGGGCGGCAGAAGGTTTTCATCCTGGATGAATGCCATATGCTGTCGGGTGCTGCCTTCAACGCCTTTCTGAAGACGCTGGAAGAACCGCCATCAGGCGTGACTTTCGTTCTGGCGACAACGGAATTGCGCAAGGTTCCGATTACCATTCGCAGCCGCTGCCAGACCTTTGCGCTGCGCCGTGTACCGCAAGATAGCCTGGCGCAGCATTTCGCGCGGATTTGTGACAAGGAAGCGGTGACGGCTGAAGCCGATGCGCTGGCGATGATTGCGCGCGCTGCCGATGGTTCCGTGCGTGATGGGCTTTCTCTTCTGGATCAGGCGATTGGCCAATC
>CAMCEP010000244.1 GCA_945873675.1 Asaia bogorensis | reverse complement strand
CCTGGCGGCGCGCAAAGCCCGGCCTGCATGCCAGCCAGATAAGCCGCGCCGAGTGCGGTGGTTTCCAGCACGGTTGGGCGATCCACCGGCGCGCCCAATTGGTCGGCCAGGAATTGCATGGTCCAATCGGAAGCGACCATGCCGCCATCAACACGCAGCACGGTTTCCTTGGTGCCCTGCCAATCCGCATGCATGGCTTCGATCAGATCGCGCGTTTGAAACGCAACACTTTCCAGCGCGGCACGGCATAACTCGGCGCGGCCGGCACCGCGTGTCAGGCCGAAAATCGCGGCTTGCGCCTTGGCATCCCAATGTGGCGCGCCTAGCCCAGCAAAGGCTGGTACCAGCACCACGCGCTGCGCGGGGTCTGCCTGCGCGGCCAGAACACCGGCTTCCTTGGCATGCCTGATGATGCCCAGGCCATCGCGCAGCCATTGCACCGCAGCACCGGCGACGAAAATCGCACCTTCCAGCGCGTAATGGCGTTTGCCTTGCAATTGGTAGGCAATGGTTGTCAGCAGCCGATTGCGTGATGCCACCGGCGCCTCACCGGTATTCAGCAACGCAAAACAACCCGTGCCATAGGTAGATTTCACCATTCCCGGCGCGAAGCAGCCCTGGCCGATGGTGGCCGCCTGCTGATCGCCCGCCATGCCGCGAATGGGTATGGCAGTGCCGAGCAGCGCGGGATCGGTTTCGCCAAAATCCCCGGCGCAATCACGCACTTCGGGCAAAATGGCTTCCGGGATGCGAAACAGACGCAGCAGATCAGCATCCCAAACGCCGCGCCTGATATCGAACAACATGGTGCGCGCGGCATTGGTGGCATCTGTCGCATGCACGCGCCCACCCGTCAGGCGCCAGAGCAAAAAGCAATCCACCGTGCCGAAAGCGAGTGCACCGCGTTCCGCCGCCGCCCGCGCGCCCGCGATATTATCCAGCATCCAGGCAAGCTTGGTCGCTGAGAAATAGGGATCAGCCAAAAGCCCTGTGCGTTCTGTCAGCAGCGCCTCATGACCCTCGGCGCGCAATTTCGCGCAGGCATCGGCCGTGCGGCGATCCTGCCAGACAATGGCGCGATGCAGGCAGCGCCCCGTCGCGCGGTCCCAAAGCAGCGTGGTTTCGCGCTGATTGGTAATGCCGATACCCGCGACATCAGCGGCGCTGACGCCCGCTTTTTCCAAAGCCTGACGCAAAGTAGTGATGGCGCCCTGCCAGATATCCTCTGGCTCATGTTCCACCCAACCAGGGCTTGGGAAATGCTGCGGCAATTCCATCTGCGCCATCGCGCGCGGCGCCAGATCAGCCCCGAAGGCAATGGTGCGCGTGGAGGTTGTGCCCTGATCAAGCGCAAGCAGCAGCGGGGTCTTCATGCCGTGGCCTTTCCTTTCTGAGCGTAGCATAATGCGGGAAAGGAGATTGCGCGATGGCCATTCAGCTTTTCGAACTCTGCGGTGCCGACCCGGCGCGGCGCTTCAGCCCCTATTGCTGGCGGAGCCGCTTGGCGCTGGCCCATAAGGGCCTGGCGATGGAGACCATCCCCTGGCGCTTCACGGAAAAGGACGCGATTGGCGCCCACGGGGCGCAGAAAGTGCCGGTGATGCTGGATAATGGGCGCACCATCGTCGATTCCTGGGTGATCGCGGAATATCTGGAAAATACCTATCCGGATCGGCCTTCACTGTTCGGCGGTGCGGGCGGGCATGCGCTGGCGCGCTTCATCAATGCCTGGGGTGATGCGGTGTTGCATGCCGGGATCGCGCGGCTGGTGGTTTCCGACATTGTTCAGCATCTGGCGCCGGAAGATGCGGCCTATTTTATACCTGATCGCGAAAAACGCTTCGGCATGAAGCTTGAAGCGGTAACAGCGGATCGTGCGGAACGGGTTAAGGGCTTTCGCGACAGCCTGATGCCGCTCCGCATCGCCTTGCGCTCCGCGCCGTTTTTGCACGGGGATGCGCCGGGCTATGCCGATATGATTGTCTTTGGCGGTTTTCAATGGGCGCGCTGCGTCAGCGCCTTCCCACTGCTGACCCAAGATGATGCGGTTTATGCCTGGCGGGAGAGGATGCTGGATGCCTATGGCGGCATCGCCCGTGCAGCACCCGCCTATGCGGAAGCCTGAGCCCCTCCACCTTTTCGCTTGAAAGGCCGCACGCTTCGCGCTTGGCTTGCGGTATTGATTGCATTCCGCAAGCCAGGAGGCCGCCATGCCCACACCCACCCTGATCCGCAACGCCGCCTGGACCGCCGAATGGGATGGCGCCACAGGGCGTAACTTCTACGGCCAGGGCAAGGATGTGCTGCTGGCTGATGGGCGCATCGCTGCCATTACGCCACATGATCCGAATGCGCCGCCGCCTGCCGGCGCCGAGGTGATTGACGGAGCCAAGCTTCTGGTCATGCCGGGCTTGATCAATATCCACACCCACCCAACAACGGAACCTTCAACGCGCGGCGTGCGCGAAGATCATGGCGTGGCCGAACAGCAAATGACCGGGCTCTTCGAACGGCTGCAAGCCTTCAAGCTGGATCAGCAAGGCCAAGCCGCAGCCATGCGCCTTGCCTATGCGGAGCTGATGTCAGCTGGCGTTACCAGCGTGGTGGATTTGTCGCCACCCTTCCCATCCTGGCTTTCCATCATGGCAGAAAGCGGCCTGCGTGGTTGGGCGGGTGCGGGTTACGCTGCGGCGCGTTGGGGCATGGAAGCACCACAGACCGTGACCTGGATGTGGAACCGCGAAGATGCGCGCCGACAATTCGACGCTGCCAAGCAATTCATGAAAGAAGCCGAAGCCGATCCATCAGGCCGGCTGACTGGCATTGTCTTCCCCGCGCAGATCGACACGGTAGAGGAGGAGATGCTGCGCGAAAGCATCGCCTATGCCGCGGAGACGGGCCGGCCCTTCACCACACATATCTCCCAATCCGTGGTCGAAGTGCGAGAGATCATTCGCCGCCACGGCGTAACACCCATTCAATGGGCGGCGGATATCGGCTTGCTGACGCCGCGCAGTATTCTGGGCCATGCGATTTTTGTGGATGAGCATATCTCGATCGGCTGGCACACCGCAAAGGATGTCGGCCTAATCGCCGATATGGGGGCGACGGTCGCGCATTGCCCATCACCCTTTGCACGCTATGGCGAGCATTTGCGCCATTTCGGCAAGTATCGCGCGCGTGGAGTCAATCTTGGCTTTGGTACGGATTGCGCGCCGCATAATCTGATTGAGGAAATGCGCCTTGCCATCATCCTGGCGCGCAATGCCTGTCGCGATATAACGGCGGCCGATACGGGCAGCGTTTTTCACGCAGCGACGATTGGAGGTGCTGCTGCGCTTGGCCGGCCTGATCTGGGCCGGTTGCAAGTCGGCGCTTCGGCGGATGTGGTCCTGGTGGATTTGGCGCATCCGTTAATGACCCCGCCGCGCGATCCCTTACGCGCATTGGTCTTCCACGCCGCCGATCGCGCCGTGAAGCGCGTGCTGGTGGGGGGTGAGACGATTTACGCGGATGGCCGCCCAACCAAGTTAGATGTCACGGATGCCGCCGGCATTCTGGCGGAAAGCCAGGCCAAGATGCTGCGTGATTCAGTTGGCCGGGATTATCGCGGGCGGAGCGGCGATGAAATCACGCCAATCAGCCTGCCAATCCATTAGCGCTTATTGCACCACGGCGATTTGTTGTGGGTCTATGCGCAGCCATAGATTGGCCCCCACCGCATGGGCAGCCAGCGGTGGTGCCGCAGCGCGAAGCCGCAGCGCCGCCCCTTCTGGACGCAGCACGTAATCCCAGGCTTCACCCAAATAAGTGCGCTCTAGCACCGTGACCGGCATGATCAGCGCAGTGCTTTCACGCGCTGGTTCCGTGACATGCAGGCTCATTGCCTGCGGGCGGAGTGAAAGCAGAATATCCCCCGATACCTCTGGCGCGATACCCGCCACAGCGGCTGGGCCAAGCGATAGGCCACCAAGCATCAGGGTGCCGCCTTCCACACGCGCTTCAAGCAAATTGGTACGCCCAACAAAGCCCGCAACAAAACGTGTGCGTGGTTTGGTATAGAGCAGATGCGGCGCATCCACCTGTTCGATCTTACCGGCATTCATCACTGCAATGCGGTCAGATGTCGCCATGGCTTCCGCCTGATCATGCGTCACATAAACCGTGGTGATGCGGAATTCATCATGTAGGCGGCGGATTTCGAAACGCATTTCCTCCCGCAGATTGGCATCCAGGTTGGAAAGTGGCTCATCCAGCAGCAGCACGGCAGGCTTCACCACAATGGCGCGGGCGAGCGCCACGCGTTGCTGCTGCCCGCCGGAAAGCTCGGCCGGGTAGCGTGCAGCCAGGTGGCCCATTTTCACCACATCCAGAATTTCAGCGACACGGCGCTTGATCTCATCGCTGGGAAGTTTGCGGAGCGTCAAGCCGAAGCCGACATTCTCCGCCACCGTCATATTTGGCCAAATCGCGTAGGATTGGAAAATCAT
>CAMCEP010000243.1 GCA_945873675.1 Asaia bogorensis | reverse complement strand
CAATGGGGCGGGTTTTCGCTGCGCTGGTTTGGCGTACTGGCCGCCAATGAAAGGCTGCTGGAAGCCGCCTGGCTGTCGCTGCGCATCGCTGCCGCATCTGCAACGCTGGCCGTGCTGGCGGGGGGCGGCATTGCCTTTGCGCTCACGCGGTTTGGTCCGTTTCGTGGGCGGGCGTTGTTTGGTGCCTTGGCTGGCGCGCCGCTGGTGCTGCCGGAAGTGGTGATCGGACTGTCACTGCTGCTGCTTTTTGTCGCTTTGGAAGGGCTGATCGGCTGGCCCGCCGGGCGCGGGGCCTTCACCATCCTGCTGGCCCATGCCGGCTTTGGCGCGGCCTATGTTGCCGTGGTGGTGCAGGCCAGGCTGGCAGAGGCCGAACGCAGCCTGGAAGAAGCGGCGATGGATTTGGGCGCCACGCCCTTTGTCGCCTTCCGGACCATCACCCTGCCCTTGATCGCGCCCGCCTTGATCGCGGGCTGGTTGTTGGCCTTCACGCTTTCGCTGGATGATGTGGTGATTGCCTCCTTCGTCTCGGGGCCGGCGGGGACCACGCTGCCGATTGCGCTGTTTTCCATGCTGCGCCTTGGGCTGACGCCAGAGGTGAATGCGCTCGGCGCCCTGGTGGTGCTGGTCGTGGGCAGCGCGTTGGCCCTGGCGGTTTGGCTGCTGGGGCGGCGGCGGGGGTAAGACGCCGCCATGATTCGGCCCTGGCTTTTGCGCTATGCTCCCCCCATGCGCGCTTTGCCCCTTGCCCTTTTGCTGCTGCTTTCGGCCTGTGCCGAGCGTTGGGAAAAGCCCGGCGCGACAGAAGCCGATTCGGAAGCCGCCCAATCCGCCTGCACCGCCCAGGCGGCGGAGGAAATCAAGCCCGCCATGGTCTGGATGCAGGTCCAGCCCGCCTATTGGGAACAGGGCGAGACCCATTGCTGGACCAGCCCCAATGGCGGGACGCGCTGCACACGCCGCCCGGCACGGCTGCGCCCGCCAATCTATGATTGGGTGGATGTGAATATCCCAATCCGCCAGGAAGCCCGCGCCAAATGTCTGGCGGAGCAGGGCTTTACTTATAAGGGTCTCAGGCCGCTGCGGCTTTTTTGAGCGCTCCTGGGTTGATGCTGAAGAAGGGCGGGACTAGCTTGCGCCGTTTCCTGCAAAGGTCTTTCCCATCATGAAGCTCATCGCTGATCGTCTCGATCGTATTTCGCCCTCTCTCACCATTGCCATGACAGCCAAGGCGCGCGCGCTGAAGGCCGCGGGCAAGGATGTGATCGGCCTTTCCTCTGGGGAGCCGGATTTCGATACGCCTCGCAATGTGAAGGACGCGGCGATTGCGGCGATCGAACGCGGTGAGACGAAATACACTGATGTCGCTGGCACGGTGGAACTCCGCAAAGCGATTTGCACCAAGTTCAAGCGCGATTCCGGCATTGACTATACGCCCGAGGAAATCCTGGTCGCCACCGGCGGCAAGCAGGTGATCTTTGATGCGTTGGTCGCCACCATCAATCCGGGTGATGAAGCCATTATCCCCGCCCCCTGCTGGGTTTCCTACCCGGATATCGTGGCGCTGGCGGAAGGCACGCCGGTGATCGTGCAATGCGGCCAGAATTCCGGCTTCAAAATGACCGGTGAGCAGTTGGAAGCCGCGATCACGCCCAAGACCAAGTGGCTGATCCTGAACAACCCCTGCAACCCAACCGGCGCTGCCTATAACGCGGCCGAAATCAAGGCGCTGACGGATGTGCTGATGCGCCATCCGCATGTGTGGGTATTCACTGATGATATCTACGAAAAGCTTGCCTATGACGGCTTCAAGCCGGCGACCGTTTTGGAAGTGGAACCGCGCCTGAAGGACCGCACGGTCACCATGAATGGCTGTTCCAAGGCCTATGCCATGACCGGCTGGCGCATCGGCTTTGCTGGCGCGCCGCTTTCGCTGATCAAGGCGATGGACAAGCTGCAAAGCCAGTCAACCTCCAATACGTCTTCCGTGTCTCAGGCGGCGGCGGTGGAAGCGCTGACCGGGCAGCAGGACAGCATTGAGGATATGCGCAAGGTCTATGAACGTCGGCGCAATATGGTGGTGGATATGCTGAATGCAGCGCCAGGCTTGCGCTGCCACAAGCCGGAAGGCGCGTTTTACGTTTTCCCGGATATGCGCGGCTGCATCGGCAAGACCACGGCGGGCGGCAAGAAGATTGAAACCGATGAGGATTTCACCATCGCGCTGCTCGAAGAAACCGGTGTGGCCACCGTGCATGGCGCGGCCTTCCTAAGCCCGGGGCATTTCCGCATTTCATACGCGACGTCAGATGAAGCGCTGCGCGAAGCCTGCACGCGCATTCAGAAATTCTGCGCGGGAATGAAGTGAGGCCGGATTTCCGCCTGCGCCCTGTTGCGGAGGCGGATTTCGAACCCTTGCTGTCCCTGAGTATCCGCGTGTTGCGCGCGGATCTCGAACGCCTTGGCCGCTTCAGGCCGGAACTTCGGCGCGAGAGGTTTCGGGCGGTTTTCCACCCTGCGACGCTTTCGGCGATTGAGGTGGCTGGGGAATGCGCCGGCTGCATCGGCGCTGAACCGCGTTCTGATCATCTGCATATTCACGCCTTTTACGTGCAGCCTGAATTTCAGGGATGCGGTCTTGGGGCGGGGGTGCTGGCGGAAGTGACGGGGCAACATCCCGGCTTGCCTGTCAGGATCGAGGTGCTTAAGGGAAGCGCTGCCTTGGGCTTCTGGCAGCGGCAAGGTTTTGGCCAATCGGGCGAAGAGGATTTCGACCTTTTGCTGGAACGGCCAGCGGCGCTTGGCTAAGCCGCAGGAGCGCCGTAATCTAACCCTTTCTTCCATAGGAATGCTTCTCGATGCCCGCCCTTGCCGAACGTTTGAACCGCGTTTCCATCTCCGCTTCCGTGATCATGACGATCAAGGCGCGGGAATTGGCCGCGCAGGGCATCAAGGTGATCAGCCTGGCCTCCGGAGAGCCGGATTTCCCGACACCGCCACATGCCATTGAAGCGGCGCATCAGGCCGCGCTGGCGGGTGAGACGAAATACCCGCCGCAGGATGGCACCAGGCGGCTCAAGGAAGCGGTGCAGCGGAAGTTCAAGCGCGATAATAACCTTGATTACGCGCTTGATGAAATCATGGTCACCAATGGCGGCAAGCAGAGCATCTTCAACGCCTTCATGGCAACGATTGATCCGGGCGATGAGGTGCTGATCCCAGCACCCTTCTGGATTTCCTATGCGGAAATGGCGAAGGTTGCGGGCGGCGTGCCGGTGACCATAAATTGCCCGCAGAATAACGGCTTCAAGCTGCGGCCCGAGGATTTGGATGCCGCCATCACGCCCAAGACCAAATGGGTGATGATTAATTTCCCGAATAATCCAACAGGTGCTGCCTGTTCGCGTGCGGAAATGCAGGCGATTGCAGCGGTGCTGATGAAGCACCCGCATGTCTGGGTCATGACCGATGATATGTATGAACACCTGATCTATGACGGGTTTGAATTCTGCACCATTGCCGATGTGGAACCGCGCCTGAAGGACCGGACACTCACGGTGAATGGTGCGTCCAAAACCTATGCCATGACCGGCTGGCGCATCGGCTTTTGCGGCGGGCCCAAGGCGCTAATCAAGGGCATGATGAATATGCAAGGCCAGGCGACAGCGGGGGTTTCCACCATTTCCCAAGCTGCGGTCGCGGCGGCCTTGGATGGCCCGCAGGAGATTGTGCGCGAAAGGGCGGAAGAATATCGCCAGCGCCGTGATTTGGTGGTGGAAATGCTGAATGCGGCGCCGGGCATTTCCTGCCATAAGCCGGAAGGGGCATTCTACGTCTTCCCGAATATTGCCGGCTGCATCGGCAAAACCAGCAAGGGCGGGCGCAAGATCGAAACCGATACGGATTTCGCCATGGCGCTGCTCGAAGAAAAATATGTCGCCACCGTGCAGGGCACGGCTTACGGCATGTCCCCCTATCTGCGGATTTCCTATGCAACCAATACGGAAAACCTGCGAGAGGCGTGCGGCCGCATTCAGGCATTCTGCCGCGAATTGAGCTGAACGCGCCATGCTCCGCGCCGGGCGCGATTCGGATGCGGCTGGGTTCATTGCGCTGATCCGTGATTGCTGGGCGGAATATCCCGGCTGCGTCTTTGATCTGGATGGGGAGCTACCGGAACTCCGCGCCCTCGCCAGCTATTTTGCCGAACAAGATGGCGCGCTTTGGGTGGCCGAAGTTGCTGGCGCGGTGGTCGGCATGGCCGCTGTGCATCCTCTGCCTGGCACGCCGGATTGGGAGGTTTGCCGCGTCTATGTCGCAGCCAGCCAGCGCGGCACGGGCCTAGCCGTGGCGCTGATGGAAGCGGCGGAATCCCATGCGCGCGCAGCGGGGGCGGAGGTGATCCGGCTTTGGTCCGACACACGCTTCACCCGTGCGCATAGCTTCTACGCCAAGCTTGGCTATGTGCGGCAGGGGCCGATCCGCGTTTTGAATGATCTTTCC
>CAMCEP010000242.1 GCA_945873675.1 Asaia bogorensis | reverse complement strand
CCCGGCAATTCCTTGCCTTCCAGCCATTCCAGAAAGGCGCCACCGGCAGTTGAGACATAGCTCATGCGTTCCAGCACGCCGGCATGGCGGAGCGCCGCCACGGTATCGCCCCCACCCGCGATGGATTTCAACGCGCCGGATTGCGTGAGCGCCGCGACCGTTTGCGCCGCCGCCACTGTCGCCGCATCGAAGGGCGGCGTTTCAAAGGCGCCAAGCGGTCCATTCCAGACCAGGGTGGAGGCAGCGCGCAGCCGCGCTTCCAAGGCGGCAACGCTTTGCGGCCCGACATCCAAAGCCATCATGTTTGCCTGCACGCCATCTACGCCCACGGTGCGGGTTGGCGGATTGGCGCGGAATTCCTCGGCCACCACTAGGTCAACCGGCAGCAGGATTTCGCAATTCGCGGCCTTGGCCTGTTCCATGATTTGCCGCGCCGTTGCGTGCATTTCGGCTTCTTGCAGAGATTTGCCCATGCCATGGCCCTGCGCGGCCAGGAAGGTATTGGCCATGGCGCCGCCAATCACCAGCACATCTACCTTGCTGCAAAGATTGCCCAGCAATTCAAGCTTGGTCGAAACCTTGGCGCCACCCACAATGGCCACCACTGGCCGCGCCGGATTGCCGAGCGCCGCATCCAGCGCCTTCAATTCCGCTTCCATGAGCCGCCCGGCATAGGCGGGCAGCAGCCGCGCCACCCCTTCCGTGCTGGCATGGGCGCGATGCGCCGCGGAGAACGCATCATTCACAAAGGCATCACCAAGCTTGGCGAGTGCCGCCGCCATGGCGGGATCGTTCTTTTCCTCACCGGCATGAAAGCGCGTATTTTCGAGCAGCAACACACCGCCATCGGCCAGCGCCGCGACAGCCGCTTCTGCCGCTTCACCCACGCAATCATCACACCAGGCAACCTGGCGGTTCAGCGCCGCTGCCAAGGCTTCCTGCATGGGCTTCAAGGACATTTCCGGCACGCGCTTGCCCTTGGGCCGATCAAAATGGCTCAGCACCACCACGCGGGCACCTTTTTGCGCCAGTTCCGCGATGGTCGGGCAAAGCCGTTCAATGCGTGTGCGATCCGTGATACGGCCATCCTTGACCGGCACATTCAAATCGGCGCGCAGCAATACGCGCTGACCCTTGGCAGGCAGCGCATCAATCGTCTTGAAAGCCATGATGGAACCTCGGGCAGGGGTGGGGCAGCACGTGGCGCGCTGCCCCGTCACACTAAATCAAAGGGAGCCGAACAACGCCGCAGTATCGCTCATGCGGTTCGAAAAACCCCATTCATTGTCATACCAGGACAGCACGCGCACCAAGCCGCCATCCACCACCTGCGTCTGCGTCGCATCGAAGGTGGAAGAAGCCGGGTTGTGGTTGAAATCAATGCTGACCAGCGGTTCGGTATTATAGCCAAGAATGCCCTTCAATTCGCCCTCAGCCGCCGCCTTCATCGCGGCATTCACAGCTTCCTTCGTGACGCCTTCCTTGGCGGGCACGAAATCAAGCGATACGAGCGAGACATTGGGCGTTGGGATGCGAATGGCCGTGCCATCCAGCTTACCCTTCAATTCCGGCATCACCAGACCCACAGCCTTGGCCGCGCCGGTGGAGGTCGGGATGGCAGAGACCGCCGCCGCGCGGGCGCGGTGCAGATCCTTGTGCAGGGTATCCACGGTGTTCTGATCGCCCGTATAGGCGTGGATCGTCACCATATAGCCGCGCAGAATGCCGAAGTTTTCATGCAGCACCTTGGCCACGGGAGCCAAGCAATTCGTGGTACAAGACGCGTTGGAAATCACCGTCATGTCTTTCGTCAACGTCTTGTGATTGACGCCATAGACAATGGTCGCATCCGCATTATCGCCGGGGGCGGAGATCACCACCTTGCGGGCACCAGCCGTGATCAGCGCGGAAGCCTTTTCCTTGCTCGTGAAAATGCCGGTGCATTCCAAGGCGACATCAACGCCCTGGAAGGGCACCTTGGTCGGATCACGCTCGGCGCTCACGATAATCGGCGCATAAATTCGGCCATTGGCGGTGATGATGATCTTATTGCCATCCACCGCAACTTCACCGGGGAAGCGGCCATGCACACTGTCATACCGGAACAAATGCGCATTGGCTTCCACACTGCCAAGGTCATTGATCGCAACGCATTCCACATCGCGACGATTGCTTTCAATCATCGCGCGCAGCACCAGGCGCCCGATGCGCCCGAACCCATTAATGGCAACCTTTACGGCCATGATATTTTCCTTCCCCGAAAGAACCGAAATCAGATAGCAAGCCGCTTGCGTACGGCTTCAACCACCGCATCCGGCGTTATGCCGAAATGCTTGAACAAATCATCGGCGGGCGCCGAGGCGCCGAAGCCCGCCATGCCAATGAAAACACCATCCGCACCAAGCCAGCGTTCCCAGCCAAAGCCAACCGCGGCTTCAATGCCAAACCGCGGCGCGCTGCCCAGCACGCCGGCGCGATAGGCGTCATCTTGTGCTGCGAATAATTCCCAGCACGGCAAAGACACCACAGCGGTTGGAATGCCGGCTGCCTGCAACGTCTCACGCGCAGTCATGGCGAGCGAAACCTCGCTGCCGGTCGCGATCAGCGTCGCTTGGCGCGCGCCATCGGCTTCCGCCAGCACATAGCCACCGCGGGCTGAGCGATTCTCGGCCGTGTCGGTGCGGAGCGTCGGCAGGTTCTGGCGTGATAGCGCCAGCAAGGAAGGCCCATCGGCACGCCGCAGCGCCAATTCCCAGCATTCCGCCGTTTCCATCGCATCCGCCGGGCGGAAGACATGCACATTCGGCATGGCGCGGAAGGAAGCGATATGCTCCACCGGCTGGTGCGTCGGGCCATCTTCGCCAAGGCCGATCGAATCATGCGTCAGCACATGGATAACGCGCTGGCGCATCAGTGCCGCCAGCCGCACGGCGGGGCGGAGGTAATCGCCAAAGACCAGGAAGGTGCCGCTATAGGGGATGATGCCGCCATGCAGCGCCATGCCATTCATCGCGGCCGCCATGCCATGTTCACGCACGCCCCAATGCACGAAGCGACCACTGAAATTGCTGGGCGTAATCGCCGGCACGCCCTTCACATTGGTATTATTGGACCCCGTGAGGTCCGCCGAACCGCCGACCATTTCCAGCACGGATGGCACCAGGGCTTCCAGCGCCTTCTGGCTTGAAACGCGGGTTGCCAGCTTTGGCTTATCGGTCGCGATCTGGGTGCGGAGTGCAGACAGCGCCTCATTCCAGGCTTCCGGCAGGCGGCCGGCCATGGCGCGTTCGAATTCGGCGCGCTGCGGGTGCTTGGCGATGCGCTTCAGCCAGGAACGCCGCGCGCCGGCGCCGCGCCGCCCGGCATTTTCCCAAAGTGCCTTAATGTCGGCCGGCACTTCAAAGGGAGCCGCTGTCCAGCCGAGCGCCTGCTTGGCGGCAGCGGCTTCAGCGGCACCGAGTGGCGCGCCATGGCTGCCCGCCGTGCCCGCCTTGGTCGGCGCGCCGAGGCCAATGATGGTCCGGCAGGCGATCAGCGTCGGTTTCCGGTTACGCATGGCCCAAGACATGGCCGAGGCCAATTCGCCCGCATCATGCCCATCCACGCGTCGCACGGCCCAGCCATAGGCCTGGAAGCGCTTCAGCACATCTTCCGAAAATGACAGCGCGGTGTCGCCATCAATCGAGATATGGTTGTCGTCCCAAAGCACGGTCAGCTTGGAAAGCCCGTAATGGCCCGCCAACGCGGACGCTTCATGGGAGATGCCTTCCTGAAGGTCCCCATCCGAGGCGATGACCCAGGTGCGGTGATCCACGAGCGAGGCACCAAAACGCGCCGCCATCATGCGTTCCGCCATCGCCATGCCGACCGCGGTGGAAACCCCCTGGCCGAGCGGGCCAGTGGTGGTCTCGATCCCCGGATGCTCGCCGAATTCTGGGTGGCCGGCGGCGGGGGAATGAAGCTGGCGGAAGCGCCTCAGCTCATCCGCCCCCATGCCCTCATGCCCGGTCAGATGAAGCAAGGCGTAAAGCAGCATGGACCCGTGGCCGGCCGAAAGGACAAAGCGGTCCCGATCCGGCCAGCGCGGATCGGCCGCGTCATATTTCAGAAAACCAGCAAAAAGCGCGGTCGCGGCATCAGCCATGCCCATCGGCATGCCGGGATGGCCGGATTTGGCTTGCTCCACCCCATCAATCGCCAGCGCGCGAATGGCATTGGCCATGCGGCGGGGGTCATCAAGCGGGCGAGCAAGAATGGCCGCCTGGGCGGCGAGCGCGGGGTTGGGCGCGTCGGGGGCGGCGAGGGTGGCCACGTGTGGGGGAACCTTAATGGCTGTGTTTTCTCCCTTGGCGCTATAGGGCGCGGGGCGACCTCAGGCAACCGGGGCGGGGGGCGCGGCGCCAAATGCCAATAGGCTTTTCAGTTCACGGCAAAGCCCCCAAGCGCCGCTCCACCAAGGCGCGCCAAGGCGCATCCGGCGGGCTATCCGCCAAAAGCGCACGCCAAGTCGCGCGCGCGCG
>CAMCEP010000241.1 GCA_945873675.1 Asaia bogorensis | reverse complement strand
GGGCGCGATCCCGGGGCTTGGCGGCAGCGTGACCGATTGGATTGTCTATGGGCACGCGATTCAGACCGAAAAGAACGGCCAATTCGGCAAGGGTGATGTGCGCGGCGTGATTGCCGTGGAGGCATCGAATAATGCGCGCGAAGGTGGCGCCCTGGTGCCCACACTTTTCTTCGGCATTCCTTCTTCCGGGTCCATGGCGGTGTTTTTGGGCGGCATGACGCTGCTTGGCATTGAAGCTGGGCCGGCGCTGGTTGGTTCCAGGCTTGATCTGACTTATGCGATCATTTGGTCGCTTGCCATCGCCAACGTCATGGGCACGCTGCTCTGTTTCGCGACATCGCCCTTGATTGCGCGGCTGACCACGGTGCGCTTTGGGCTGCTGGCGCCCTTCATGATGATGGTGGTCTGCTTCGGCGCCTTCAACAATAACCGCGAATTGGCGGATTTGCTGCTGCTGCTGGGTGTAGGTTTGCTTGGCTTGCTGATGCGCCGCTTCGGCTGGCCGCGCCCGCCCTTCGTGGTGGGCTTTGTGCTGGCGCTGCCGATGGAAACTTACCTTTATCAGGCCGTGCAATTCTATGGCTGGGATTTCCTGACGCGGCCTGGCGTGATGATCATTGCCGCGCTGATCGTGGTATTTGCTGGGCTTGGCATTCGCAAGCGCCGGCTTGCGGATACGGAAGAAGATGGCGGCAGCACGGATACGGGCCAGCGTCAGCCTCAGGCAATTTTTGCGGTGATCCCGGTGATCCTTTTCGCCGCGGTCTTCATTGACGCGATGGGCAAGAGCTTCCTGGGCGCGGTCTTCCCCATGATGATTGCCGGCGCCATGCTGCTGATTAGCGTGCCCGTTGTGTTGCGGCTGAATTTCGGCCGCGTCGGCGGTTCGCTATTCCATGATGCGGAAGCCAATGCGAAGCCCGAGGATGGCAGTTTCTGGGCGCATCTCGGTTGGGTGATCGGGTTGGTCGGGCTTTCCGCCCTGCTTGGCTTCCTGCTCGCCAATACCATCTTCTTCCTGTCATTCCTGCGTTATGCGGCGGGCTGCACCTGGCGAATGACATTATTTTTAACTTCCATTGCAACCATTGGCCTGATTGTGGTGGCGCAACTACTGACGCTGGACTTCCCGCAGGGGCTATTGCAGCATTTCTTCGACCTCCCCTGGCCCTTACGCTGACGGATAAGACCATGCAGAAAGCCATTCCCTGCACGCTGATGCGCGGCGGCACCAGCCGCGGCCCCTATTTCCTGCGCCATGATCTGCCCGAGGATCGGGAAGCGATGGGCCGCGTCTTGCTCGCCGCCATGGGTTCACCGGATGCAAGGCAGATTGATGGGCTGGGTGGGGCTACGACGCTGACCAGCAAGGTCTGCATTGTCTCTCGCGCCGCGGCGGGTGAAGCGCAGCAGGTGGATTATCTTTTCGCGCAGGTTTCCGTGGATCGTGCCTTTGTGGATTGGGGGCCGACTTGCGGGAATATGCTGGCGGGCGTCGGCCCATTTGCGATTGAAAGCGGGTTGGTTACAGCCGAAGAAGGCGAAACCCGCGTGATGATCCGCGCGGTGAATACGGGTGCGATGATCGAAGCCGTGGTGCAAACGCCAGGCAAGCGCGTGAATTACGAAGGTGATACCGCGATTGCCGGCGTGCCCGGCACGGCTGCCCCCATTGTACTGAATTTCGCCGATGCGGTGGGCGGAGCAACTGGCAAGCTGATGCCGACCGGCAATGCGATTGATGTGATTGATGGCGTGGAAGTGACCTGCCTTGATATCTGCATGCCGGTGGTGATCGCGCGCGCGCGTGATTTCGGCAAAACCGCCCGTGAAACCGCCAAGGAATTGGATGCCGACAAGGAATTCATGGCGCGGATTGAAGCCATTCGCCGCAAGGCGAGCCTTGCCATGGGCATGGGCGATGCCGAAGGGCGCGTCATGCCGAAATTCGCGATTATCGCTGAACCGGCGGGTGACCAAGGCGGCGTTGCTGCGCGCTATTTCACGCCACTCGCTTGCCATGAAGCCATGGCGGTGACGGGCGGCATTTGCATCGCGAGTGCTTGCGTGCTGCCAGGCACGGTGGCGGAAGGTGTGGCGCACATCACCGGCGCGGATCGGGAGATGATTGTGCTGGAACACCCAACCGGCAGCATGGAAGCGGTGATCACCACGCGGCGCGCGGCGGATGGATCGCGGGAAGTGATCTCCGGCGGTACGCTCCGCACCGCGCGGCGGTTGATGGCGGGCGAGGTTTATGTCCCCGCCCGCGCTTGGGAAGGCGCTTAACCCATTAATGGTGTGATCCGCCAAACGGACCACACCATGACTCATTTTTTGCGCGGCTGATTCACGGCTTCGGCCTTTAGCCTCCGCCGATCAGACGCGCGGTGTTTTGCGCGGCTGATTCACGGCTTCGGCCTTCAGCCTCCGCCGATCAGACGCGCGCCGCCACCCCGCGCATAAAGGTCTCACGGAAGCGGATCGGGTCGCGGTCCGTTTGCGTCTTGCCGGGTTCATTATCAATGCGCGCGCCGATCACATGCGGGCCATCGGTGGCAAGGGCGCGATCAATCAGCGCGTCGAATTCTGCCTCATCCGCCGCCCAATGGGCGGAAGCAATGCCGGAGGCGCGCGCAATGGCAATCAGATCAGTGCCGGCTTTCGCCGCCGGTGTGCCCTGGCCGCCCGTGATCTGATAAATGCCATTATCCCAGATGATCACAATCAGATTCTTCGGCGCCTGCGCGGCAATGGTGGAAAGACAACCAAGCTGCATCAGCAGTGACCCATCGCCTTCCAGCGCGAAAACGCGCCGTTCCGGCTGAGCAATGGCAACCCCCATGGCAATCGGCGCGGCCAGACCCATGCTGCCCAGCATGTAGAAATTCTCGGCACGATGGCCGGAACCCCAAAGATCCCAATTCGAATTGCCGATCCCGCCAATCACGGCTTCCTGCTTGGTGAGTTTGCCCACCACGCGCTTGGTCAGCGCCGCGCGGTTCATCACCTGCGTATTGCGACGTTCTTCCATCACTTGCGCCCCCCTGAGATCAATGGCGAGACAATAAGGCAAGCCGGCCAGCGCGTGGCGAAGGCCTGGCGCATGGTGCGATCCGCGATGAAAGCGGCTTCATCCAGGCGCGATAGCGTGTGGTGTTCAATCCCCATGCTGTCCAGAATCGGGCGCATGGTGCGGCAGACAATCGCCTGGCCGGGATTGAATTCACCCAGCGTGCCGCGTTCGCTCACCAGCATCAGCACCGGGATTTGGCTGGCAACAACAAGGGAGGCGAGAACATTCGGCAGGGTGGCGAAGCCTGATGTCTGCATCAGCACAATGCCGCGCATGCCCGCCATGGTGGCGCCGGCGACGATGCCAATGGCTTCTTCCTCACGCGCGGCGGGGAAGGTGGTGAAATACGGATCGGCATGGCAGCCCTCAATCAGGGGGCGCAGCACATTATCCGGCACATAGGTGACCAGCCGGACATTATTGTCCTTCAGGGCCTGGCGGACGATGCCATGCCAGCTTGGCGCGCTTTCAGCGGCACTCGACATAATGGGGAAGTCTCCGTTGCAGTGAGAAGGCGGGAGTCTATGACCAAGCTGCACGCCCGCCAAGCATAGGGCCAATTACGGCACCGGCACATCCAACAGCCAGGCCGTGGCCGGGAAGGCGATGGATGCGATGATGGTGGTGAAAAGCACGGCGGCCGAGGCTTCCTCAGCCCCCACGCCTTGGCGTTGCGCAAGCAGATAGGCATTCGTCGCGGTGGGCATGGCGGCCAGCAGTACGCCGCAAATCACCCAGAAGGGATCAAGCGCCAACCAGCTTCCAAGCACAAACCACACCAGCGCTGGGTAGATGAATAGCTTCGCCGCCGTAATGCCGAAAGCTACCGCGAAAAGCTGCCCACCAATCTTCAACCGCGCCAGCGTACCTCCCAGCGCGAAAAGCGCGGTGGGGCCGGCAGCATTACCCAGGAAGGACAGGAAGCGTTCAATCGGCGCCGGAATCGGCAATTCCAACCCGGCAGAAGCCGCACCCAGCGCGATGGAAAGGATCACCGGATTGCGCAGCAAGCCGCGCAGCCCGGTCATCACGGCCTTGAGACCCTCTCCCTTCGCTGAGGGCGCCATCAGCATGGACCCAAGCGCGATAATCACCGCCACTTCGGCCACAATCGCCATGGCAACCGGCCCCGCAATGCGCGGCCCCAACATGGGCAGCATCAGCGGCGGCGCCAGATAGCCGACATTGCCCATGGCGGCGGCAGCGCCAAAGGCGGAACCGATGCGGATATTGCCGCGCGCGATGCGCCCGATCAGCATCACCGCGGTGAAGATGGCAAGGCAGGCGCCAAGATAGCCGCTGAAATAGATGACATCGAAGCTTTCGCGCAAAGGCTGGGCGGCCATCAGCTTGAACAGCATGGCCGGCAGCGCGACGTTGAAGCTGAAAAGCCCAATCGCTTCCATGGCCGTGGGCGGCATCCATTTGCGCTTCGCCGCAGCGAAACCAAAAGCCACCACCGCGAAAATCGGCAGGCAAAGGGCAAG
>CAMCEP010000240.1 GCA_945873675.1 Asaia bogorensis | reverse complement strand
ATGCCAAGCTGTTCCGCGGTGCGATAAAGCGCATTGACCAGCGCCTTGCCGCCGCCCAGGAAGAAGGCATTGGTCCGCGAAAGTGAAAGCGTGCCGGACAAGGATGGCTGGAACACGACACCGCAGGATTTCAGGAAGTCCGGCGCGTGTTGCGATGCGCGGATGCACATGCGGGCCAGATTCTCATTCGTCTTGCCGCCGGTCACGCGCAGCAGATCGTCCCAATATTCCTCTTCCAGATAGGATTCGGTCAGCACATCGGTGGGCGCGGGATGCAGCGCGCGCAGATTGCGCGTGTGCCGGCTATTGCCGCCGCGCATGCTGCGAGGCGCATGTTCCACCAGCAATACGCTGGCCCCGGCCCGGCGTGCCGTAATGGCGGCGGAAAGCGCAGCATTGCCGCCACCCGCAACCAGCACATCCCAGACCCGTGTCAGGTCCACCATGACAATTGAATTCCTCAACCTTCTTCAGTGCCATGTGTAAAAGGGAAATGCGGCTTGTCCAGATGCGGGGTCAGGCAGGCCCCTGATCCAGCCCCGCGCGCAAGGACCCATCCGGGTCCGTGAGCAAGCCTTCACGCAGAAAAAGGTCAATCAAGGTCAGGTTGACGTTGAATTTAATGTCATCCGAATCGGCCACGGCTTCCAGCAGACGCTGGGCGGGCCAAAGCTCAAAGCGTTCGACTTCGTCATCATTGGGCCGCGGCACGACGCCTTCGGGGATGTCCAGGTCGTAGCAATGCAGCACATCGCGCCTGAGCCCCTCATTATTCAGCAGAATGTAAGAAACCCGCCCAACCGGCCGTGCCCGCACCGCCAATTCCGGCGGCAGGGAGGCTTCTTCCCCCGCTTCCTTCACCAGGGTTTCCGCCGGTGTCAGGCCAGCCGGGATGCCGCCCGCGACCAGATTATCAATCTGCCCCGGCGCCACCGCCTTGGCGCGGGACCTAATGCCGATCCAGATATGCAGCCCATCGGCGCGACGCACCAGGCCATTCAGATGCACGCCCTGGGACATGACGCCAAAGGCGGGCAGGGCGCCGCGATCCAGGGTTGCCAGCACTGGCCCATCGCTGGTTTGGCGCACGTCAAAGGCTTCGCGCCTGATACGCAGAAACCCACCCTCAGCCAGGCTGGGCAGGGCGGCGGCGAGCGCATCGCTCCGCGCCCCGTTGGTCTTCAAGCGGCCGGCGATGGCCACACCATGCTGGTCAAAATGGAAATCGCGCGGGCGGAAGGTCAGCGCGCGGGCCAGTTCCGGCGTGATGAAGCCCACCTGCACGCCGCCCATGTGAAAGGCGAGGAAGCCAGTGGGGGAGGCGATGTTGTTGCAGGCGGCGATATGCCGGGCGAAGCGGTCCATCCGCCCATGTAACACCGGGCGTCACGGCAAGGCGAGGTGGGCTATGGTACTTGCCCGAAAGGGCTCCCCTGGCCCATGACAGAGCCGACCATGACCCCGCCTGCCCCCCCTAACCGGCCAAGTGCCGGCGTTCCCTTCTCGGCACTCGGCCGCATCGCGCCGCATCTCTGGCCGGTGGGCGAACCCATGCTGCGGCTGCGCGTGGTGGGCGCGCTTTTGCTGCTGGCCGCGGCCAAGGCCGCGAATGTGCTGGTGCCCATCGCCTATGCGCGCGCGGTGGATGCGTTGGCGCCGCAATCTGGTGCTGGTGCGGTGATTGCCGTGCCGATTGCGCTGCTGGTGGGCTACGGCTTGCTCCGCGTGATGTCCTCGGCGCTTGGGGAATTGCGCAATGCCGTGTTTTCCAAGGTGCAGGCGCGCGCTGGGCGCCGCGTGGCCCTGGACGTGTTTCGCCATTTGCACGCGCTTTCCATGCGCTTTCATATGGACCGCGCAACCGGCGGGCTTTCGCGCGTGATCGAGCGGGGCGTGCGCGGCATCGCGACATCGCTCAATTTTCTGCTGTTCAACATCATCCCGACCATTGTCGAAATCCTATTCGTCTCCGTCATTCTTTGGTGGATGTTCGCGGCGTCCTTCGCGCTCACCATGATTGGCACCATTATCGCCTATGTTGCCTTCACGCTGACTTTCACCAATTGGCGGCTGCGCTTTCGCCGGCAGATGAACCAGACGGATGAGGAAGCGAATACCAAGGCCGTGGATAGCCTGCTGAATTACGAAACCGTCAAGTATTTCGGCAACGAAGCCCACGAATCGCGGCGCTATGATGAAAGCATGACGCGCTACGAAAGCGCCTATGTCAAAAGCGAAACCACGCTCAATATGCTGAATGCCGGCCAGGCCACCATCATGGCGGTGGGGCTTACCATCACCATGCTGCTGGCGGGCCGTGGCATTGCTGATGGCAGCATGAGTATTGGTGATCTGGTGATGGTGAATACCTATCTGATCCAGCTTTATCAGCCCTTGAACATCCTTGGCTTCGCCTATCGCGAAATCAAGCAAGGGCTCACGGATATGGAGCAGATGTTCGCGCTGCTGGATGTGCCGGCCGAAGTGCGCGATGCGCCAGGTGCCTTGCCGCTGGCGCTGACGCAGGGTGAAATTCGCTTTGAGGATGTGCGCTTTGGCTATCGGCCGGATCGTGAGATTCTGAAAGGCGTTTCCTTCACCGTGCCGCCGGGGCGGATGCTCGCGATTGTCGGGCCAACCGGGGCAGGGAAATCCACCATCTCTCGCCTGTTGTTTCGCTTTTATGATGTGACGGGCGGGCGCGTTTTGGTGGATGGGCAGGATGTGCGCGGCATGACGCAGCAAAGCCTGCGCGCTGCTATTGGCGTGGTGCCGCAGGATACCGTGCTGTTCAATGACACCATTCGCTACAACATCGCCTATGGCAGGCCAGGTGCCACTGATGCGGAAATCGAAAACGCCGCCCGCCTTGCGCAGGTGCATGATTTCGTCACGCGCCTGCCCGATGGCTACGCGACTCGGGTTGGTGAACGTGGCCTCAAGCTTTCGGGCGGCGAAAAGCAGCGAGTCGCGATTGCGCGCACCATCCTGAAGGACCCCCGGCTGCTGATATTGGATGAGGCGACCAGCGCGCTCGACACCCGGACCGAACAGGATATCCAGGCAGCGCTCAGGGACGTGGCGCGCAACCGCACCACACTTGTCATAGCGCATCGGCTATCCACAGTGGTGGAGGCGGATGAGATCATCGTGCTGCAAGAAGGTGCCATTGCCGAACGCGGCACCCATGGCGCGCTGATCGCCGCCGGCGGGCTTTACGCCGATATGTGGCGCCGCCAATCGGAAGCCATGGCCGCCGCCGAGGCAGCGGCCCGCGCCCAGGCGGCAGCCGATTTGGAGATGCCCCGGCAGCGCCCCAATGCGGCCCCCCCTTCCCCTGGCCCCTGAGCCTCCCTATTTGCCTGTTACATTCAGGAGTTACCCATGCAGATGGACCCGGAGGGCATCGCGCCCGAGGATTTGAGCCATGCCGGTTCGGTCGTGGACAAGGCGATCGAGTATATGATGGAGCAGCAAATCCAGCCGATTTCCATCGCTTCTGCCCTGCTGGGCGGCGCGCTTGGGGTGCTGACCCGGACTTTGGATGACCGCGCCGTGGCCGGGGTGCTGCGCCAGGCGCTTGCTTCAGTGGAGAGCGGCGAATTCCGCGCTCCGCCCCCTGGTTGAGGTGCTTTGCCGCGTGAATCCGCGGCTAACCACCTCAAGCTTTTATGTTTGATCGCATTTTCCGAGTCGCCAAGCTAAATCGCTTGGCTTGAAAATGCTTAGCTACTTGACGCGCGCGGGACTTCCCGCCAAAAGCGCGGCTTCATGTTGAACCTGCGCGCTGGCACGGCTTGCGCGCCTTTATGTTTGGATTTCCGCTATGGCTCGCCGCTGCGTCATTACTGGCAAGGGTGTTCTGGCAGGTAACAATGTCAGCCACGCCAATAACAGGACCCGCCGTCGCTTCCTGCCCAACCTGCAGGAAAGCTCCTTCTGGTCGGAAATCCTGGCCGCGCCGATCAAGCTGCGCCTTTCCACCAATGGCATCCGCACGGTGGAGCATAATGGCGGGCTTGATGCCTTCCTGCTCGATACGCCGGACCGCAAGCTGACGGTGGACGCCATTGTGCTGAAGCGCCGTTTGGAACGCGCCCAGGCCGCCAAGGCTGCCTGAGGCCAATCCTTATCGAGCCGTTTTAACCCGCGGGGGTTAGCTTCCGCGGGTTTTGCTTTTTTATCTGCTGCCCCGCTGCCGCTCAATCTCGCGCCAGCGCGCCACATTCCGGTTATGCGCTTCCAGGGTTTCGGCGAAGGCATGGCCGCCCGACCCATCGGCCACAAAATACAGAAAATTGCTGGTCGCCGGGCGCGTTGCGGCACGGAGCGAGTCGCGTCCTGGATTTGCAATCGGCCCCGGCGTCAGGCCGCGATTGCGATAGGTATTGAAGGGGCTGTCGCGGTCCAAATCGGCCCGCGTAATGGGGCGATCCAAAGCCGCCCCGCCCAAGGCCGCATAGACCACTGTCGGGTCCGATTGCAGCGGCATATTGCGCCGGAGCCGGTTGATGAAGACCGAGGCAACCAGTGCGCGTTCCTCGGCCTTGCCGGTTTCGCGTTCAATGATGGAAGCCAGGATCAGCGCTTCCCGCGCGCTTCG
>CAMCEP010000239.1 GCA_945873675.1 Asaia bogorensis | reverse complement strand
CTTGTCCAGCAGCGCGAGGTTTACGCCAGAGGGGGGCGCGGCCATGTCAGGCTTCCTCCAACCAATGTTCGAAGATTTCCACCATCACCGTATCGCCGGCCTTGCCCTCATTCCAAATGGGCGGCTGTTCGAACAGCACATGGTAAAGCTGCCGGCGCGGCGCCGGGCGGGCGAAGGCAAGGTCCTCCGGATTCGGAAAGGCACCCAGCGGGCGCACCACCTGGCCCAGCCGCCCACGCACATAATAGGGGGTGCGGATATGGCAGGGGCCGCGGGTCTCCGGCCAATCATCCTTCACGCGCACTTGCGCGCCGGGGGCAAAACGAGGCGCAGAAGTTTCAGGCGCAGCGCTCATGCCAAATCCTCCTGCCGGATCACGCCTTTTTCGACCATGAGTGCCGCGATGGAACGCAGCCAGCGTTCGTAATAGCCAAGCGCAAAATATTCATCCTGCGGGATGCTTTCGATGCCGCGGCGGAGTTCATCCACCGTCATCATCTTCTTCTGCGCCAGGAGTTGCCGAATGGCATCCACCTTCTTGCCAAAAGCATCGGGCGGAGCCTCATCGTGTTCGACGGGGGTGCAGCGGAAGCGCGCGATCCCGCCAATGTCGTGGATGGCGCGGTTGGGTGATTCCTCGGTCATGGCGAAAGCTTAATCTGGAAAGCGCCGCGCGGGAAAGGGGCGTTATTTCACTTCCTCGGTCGGCCCCACGCCCCAGATATCGGCGCGCTTGATGTAGCCCCGGAATTCGCCGATTTGCGCCTCACACCAGGGGTTATTGGTCTCACAGGCGCGCACGCGGCCCACCACGCCCGGGCGCAGCCGCGCGACAGGTTGCGCCTGATCCTCTGCCCGGCGGCGCAGCATCACCTCAGACCCCGGGGCACCGCGCGCAATGAAGGAACGCCGGCCCATCAGGGTTGATTGATGCACCCAGCCTTCGGTGCCTTCCGGGTCGCGGATACGGCGCCAGAGTTCAAATTCGCGCACGATTTCCACCGGCAATTCGCGGCGCTGATAAGTCCATTCAATGGGGAAGCGGGTACCGGGCCCGCTTCGCATATTCACCTCATCCGAACGGAGCGCGGCAAAGCGCGGCAGCGGCAGGCCAGTGACAGAACCGGTAGTGGGGGCGCGTTCTGCCGGGGGGGTGGGCGCCGGCGCGGGATCGGCCGGTTTGGCGGCGCCAGCAGTAGCGGCCGCGCCGGCAGCCGCACCGGCGGCGACACCCGCAGCAGCCCCGGCAGCAGCGCGGTTGCCCTGTCCCGCTTGCGGCTGTCCGGCCGGGCGTTGCTGCTGGCCCTGGGCATTGCGCTGCGTCGCCTGCGGCTTGGGGGGCGGCTTCACCACAGGTGGCCTGCCTTCAGAACGCTGGGCTGGGGCGGGGGCCGCCTGGCGCGGCGGCGGGACATTCTGCGCCCCGCCAAGATTAGATTGCCCAAAAGCCGGCACGGCCAGGACCAGGGCGCTCAGAATCGGCAAAAGGCGGCGGAGACGCATGACACCATCTCTTCCGCCCTTGGGGGCCAAGGTCAAGCGCTAGTTGCGGCAGGCGCGCCCCTCAGACCCGGGAACTTGGCCGGTAGAAGGGTTCATGCCGAGATGGATCAATGTAGTCGGCATAGAAGCGCTTGGCATGCGGCAGCAGGGCCTTCGAAAGTTTGCGCCGCTCCACCTCATCATCCGCAAGGGCGCGGCTCAGATCATCATGCAGCGCCTTCAGCGCGGAATCACGGTCAACCCGGGTAAAGCGCCCTTCCTGATAGATCACTTCCCCATCGCACATTACGGCGCGAACGGCGCTGGCCTTGGCGCGCTGCACCACGGCATCCAGGGTGGGGGTGAGTTCATCAAGGTACGGATAGGCGACGCTGTCCCAATCAATCAGCGACAAATCCGCCCCCTTGCCCACTTCAAGCGTGCCGAGGCTATCGCGCCAGGAAGTGGTACGCGCACCACCAACCGTTGCCATACGCAGCACCTGGCCCATGCCCGGTACCTCATTATCGCCCATGCCGGGCACGCGATGGGCACGCAGCACCAGGCGCAATTCCTGGAGCATGTCACGGTCATCATTGATGCCGGCCTCATCCAGACCGATCGCGGTATTGATGCCCTTGGCTTCAAAGCGATTGAGCGGCGCCACACCTGAGCGCAGTCGGAAATTGGAAGAACAATTATGGCAAATGCAGGTGCCTGTTTCCGCAACCCGATCAAGATCCTTCTCAGTCAGCCAGACGCCATGGCCAAGGGTCATGTTCGGCCCAAGCATGCCGAAGCGGTCAAGATATTCCACTGCCGTGCCGCCACCGCGACGGCGTGCATATTCCTTCTGATAGGCAGTTTCCACCAAATGCATATGGATCGGCGCATTATGGCTGCGTGAAAGTTCGGCCATCGCAGCCAAAGCCTTGTCCGAGCACCAATGCAGATTGGCCGGCGCCAATTGTACGCGCACGCGGCGCTTGGCGTTGTGGCTGCGATGGAGATTGCGGAACAGGTCCAGATTATCTTCGAGCGACAATTGAAAGCGGTCAAACCAGCGCTGCATCGGCCCGCGCAATTCAGGCGGCAGACTTGCAATGAAATCCTGATCCGCCTGATAGACAAGGCGGTTTTGGTCACGCAGCGCGAAGCAATAGGAAACGCGCATGCCGATATCTTCATAAGCGCGGATGATCTCACCCGCGCGATTTTCGACATCGGGCAGCTTGCCGGGTGCCCAGCCATGCAAATGCTGCACGGTGGTAATGCCAGACCCGATCATCTCAAAGGCGGAATAGAGCGTATCGAGGTAGGGGTTCACATTGCGCGCCACCATGCGCGTGACGAACCAAAGCTCCAGCGGCATATCGGGTGATCCCAATTGCAACGGCGTCAGCCCAACATGGTGATGCGCATTGACGAAGCCGGGCAGCATGACCTCCCGCCCCGACCCCACCACCGGCAGGCTAGGATGCTTGCGGCGCAAATCATCATAGGTGCCGATTTCGGTGATGATGCCATCTTCCTGGATTAGCGCGCCATCAGCGATTTCCTCCCAAGCGGTGGCCGAGAGGGTTTTGGTGATCATGGCGCGGCTGCGCACAAGGGTTGCGGCCATGGCGGGTTCTCCGGTTCGGGTGGGATCAGCTTAGCGCAAAATAGGCGCCCTCATAGCTAGGGGTCTGGACGGCGCGGCGTGAAGCGCGGATGATTCCCTCTTAAAGCAAGTCGGAGGAACACATGCTCAGTCTCAAAGGCAAGGTCGCCATCGTTACCGGCGCGGGTTCGGTTGGCCCTGGCTGGGGCAATGGCAAGGCGACAGCCGTGCTGCTCGCGCGCCAGGGGGCCAAGGTGTTTGGCCTCGACAATAACCCGGCGGCGGTTGAGGAAACCATCGGCATCATCAAAGCCGAAGGCGGGGAAGCGACAGCGGGTATTTGCGATGTGCTTGATTCTGAAAGCTTCCAGGCCGCGGTGGAAGCCTGCATTGCGCGCTATGGCCAGTTGGACATCATGGTCAATAATGTCGGCGGCTCACACCCCGGCGGTGCGGAATCCATGCCAGAGGAAGTCTGGGATCGGCAGGTGGATTTCAACCTGAAATCCGCTTTTCTCGGCTGCAAATTCGCCCTTCCCCATCTGAAGAAGCGCCCGGGGAGTGCGATTGTGAATATCTCCTCCATCGCCGGCTATCGCATGCAGGCGGCGCGGCCGCATGTTGCCTATAGCGCGACCAAATACGGCATTGTGGCGCTGTCCAAATCGGTCGCCATTGAAAACGCCAAGGCGGGTGTGCGCTGCAATACGGTGGTGCCGGGGCTGATGCACACGCCATTGGTCGAACACCGGCTGGTCCGCCAATTGGGTGGCAATGACGCCGCCGCGCTGATCGCCAAGCGCGATGCGCAAGTGCCGCTCGGCAAAATGGGCGATGGTTGGGATATCGCCCATGCGGTGCTGTTCCTTGTCTCCAACGAAGCAAAGCACGTCACGGGGACGGAGCTGATCGTGGATGGCGGCGTCACTGCTGCCGGCGCGGTCTGAAAACAGGGAGAAACAAACATGAGACAAAAAATTTCCCGCCGCGCACTGACAGGCGCGGCGCTTGGCGTGCTCGGCGCTCCGGCTTTGGTGCGCGCGCAAGACACGTTCCCCAATCGGCCGATCACGCTGGTGGTGCCCGCCCCCGCCGGCGGTGGCACGGATTTCAGCGCCAGGCTGATTGCGGATCAGCTTGGCCGCGCCTTGGGTGGTTCCATGGTGGTGGAAAACCGCCCCGGCGGGAATGATGTGGTCGGGCTCATGGCGGTGCTGCAAGCGCGCCCAGATGGCCATACGCTGCTTTGTGGCTATTGCGGCACCATGACAGGGCGGGTCGCGGTTGGCACGCTTGGCGGCATTGTTCCGGCACGCGATTTCATCCCCATCGGACAGATCACCGATACACCGCAGCTTTTCGTCACACACCCTTCGGTACCGGTGAATTCCATGCGTGAGTTCATTGCCTATGCCAAGCAAAGGCCGGGCGACCTGACCTATGCCTCGGCGGGTGTTGGGTCCATGCATCATCTGGGCGCGGAATTGCTGAAGCTGCGCGCTGGCATTGACATGCTGCATGTGCCCTATCGCGGCAC
>CAMCEP010000238.1 GCA_945873675.1 Asaia bogorensis | reverse complement strand
GGTGGTGCCAATGGTGCGCGCATTCGCTTGGCGCCCCAGAAGGATTGGGAAGCCAATCAGCCGGGGCAACTCGCGAAGGTGCTGGCGGCGCTGGAAGGCGTGCAGAAGGCGTTCAATGCCTCGGCCGCTGGCGGCAAGCAGGTGTCGCTTGCTGATCTGATCGTGCTGGGCGGTTGCGCGGCGGTGGAAGCGGCGGCCAAGGCTGCCGGCCATGCGGTTGCAGTGCCCTTCACGCCGGGCCGCACGGACGCGAGCGCTGCGCAGACCGATGCGGAAAGCTTCTCGGTCCTTGAGCCGGAAGCCGATGGTTTCCGCAATTACCGTAAGCTTGCTTACAAGGTGAAGGCGGAAGAACAGCTGGTGGACAAGGCCCAGCTGCTGACGCTGACCGCGCCGGAAATGACCGCGCTGGTGGGCGGCATGCGTGCGCTGAACGCCAATGTCGGCCAGGCGCAGCATGGTGTTTTCACCAAGCGTCCGGGCGTGCTCACGAATGACTTCTTCGTCAATGTGCTGGACATGGCCACCGTGTGGAAGCCCGTTTCTGACTCGGCTGACATGTTCGAAGGCCGTGACCGCGCGTCTGGCAATGTGAAATGGACCGCGACGCGTGTTGACCTGGTGTTTGGTTCCAACAGCGAATTGCGCGCCCTTTCCGAAGTTTATGCGCAGGACGACAATCAGGCGAAATTCGTGAAGGATTTCGTGGCTGCCTGGAACAAGGTGATGATGCTGGATCGCTACGACCTCGGCTGAGGTTGCGTTCCAAGGTTTTTGAAGGGGGCGCCGGTCACAAGCCGGCGCCCTTTTTCATGCTTGACGCTTGGCAAGGGCCGGGGGACGCTTCGGAACAACGAAGCCCGTCTTGGGAGAGCCCGATGCCCGAACCAGATCCCGAAGCCGAATTTGACATGGCTCTGGCGCGTGCCGGTGTGATTGTGCCACCGGAACGGCGCGCTGCGATGATGGAAGGCTTCCGCGCCTGGTGCGACATGCGGAAGCTGCTGAATGAACCGATGCCGCTGGCAACTGAACCCGCTTTCGCGCTGACGCAACCAATGGGTCCAAGATGAGCGGGCCGATACCCTCCCTCGCGGAAGCCTCGGCCGGCATTGCCGCCGGGACGCTTTCGCCTGTGGCGCTGACCGAAGCAGCGCTTGCGCGTATTGCCGCACTTGATCCGAAGCTGAATGCCTTCATTACCCTCACGGCTGATCGCGCGCGCCGCGCGGCAGCGGCGGCCGAGGCTGAAATCAAGGCCGGCAAAAGGCGCGGGCCTTTGCATGGGATCCCCTATGCGCTCAAGGATATTTATGATGCGGCGGGTATTCGCACCACGGCGCATTCCAAGCTGCTGATTGACAATGTGGCGGCCGAAGATGCCACCACCACCGCCAAGTTGGAAGCGGCGGGGATGGTGTTGCTGGGTAAGCTTTCCACGCATGAATTCGCCCGCGGTGGGCCCACTGATGCGCTGCCCTTTCCCAATGCGAAGAACCCTTGGAACACGGCGCATTTCGCGGGTGGGTCGAGCAGCGGTTCCGGTGTTGCGGTCGCCTCCGGCATGGTTGGGCTTGCCATGGGCAGCGATACCGGCGGTTCCATCCGCCTGCCGGCTACTTTCTGCGGCGTGGTTGGGATGAAGGCCACTTACGGCGTGATCAGCCGGCGCGGCGTGGTGCCGCTTTCCTTCACGCTGGATCATGCCGGGCCGCTGACCCGCACGGTCGCAGATTGCGCTTTGGCGATGCAGATACTGGCCGGGTATGATCCGGGCGATCCGGGCTCAGCGCGCGAAGCCGTGCCTGATTACAGCGCTGATTTGCGCAAGGGTGTCGCAGGGCTGACCATCGGGCGGGCGCGCGCTTACGACATTGAAGCGGGCGTTGATGCGGAAATGATGGCAGCCGTGGATGCTGCGGCCGAGCAATGGCGCGCGCTGGGTGCGAAGATTGTTGATGTTGTACTGCCGAGCAAGCAGCGCATGGATGCCTGCATCCAAACCATCCTGCTTGCAGAAGGTTTCGCCATTCATGGCGAATGGCTCCGCACCCGCCCGCAGGATTATGGCCGCGTCACGCGCGAACGCCTGATGATGGGCGCTTTCGTCACGGGGGGAGAATATGTCCAGGCGCAGCGCCTGCGCCGCATCATCACTGCTGAGGTAGATGCGGTTCTGGCCGGCTGTGACGCGATTTTATGCGCGGGCAATCCCACCGCCGCGCCGCGCGTGGTGGATGTGGATGAAGGGCCCTTCCGCAAATCCCACCCCATCACTGGCCCCTTCAACGCCACCGGCCATCCAGGGCTGGCGCTACCCTGCGGCTTTGGCGCTTCCGGCCTGCCTTTGGGGCTGCAATTGATCGGGCGGAATTATGGGGAAGCCATGCTGCTGCGTATTGCGCAGGCCTATGAACAGGCGGCGGGGTGGATGGCGCGGCGGCCCGAATTGGTGGCGTAAGCTGCGCCATACGCAAGGCCTTTCCGGCGTGCGTGCTGCTGAATTGCCGGCAGAGCCAATCTTTCCAGAATCAGGTTTGTCAGATGTCATCCTCACAAGCCGGATTGGAATTTTCGGTCTGTCTGGAATGTCCTCTGCCACCGCCAGCCAACTCTCCGCCGCAATTCTTGCCTCGGCCAGTTTTGCTACAGCTTGGCGGCGGGAAATTACGCGCTTCCGCGATGTTGTGCGGGATGCCAAAGTCCCTGTGGTATAAAGCATTGCCGACCGTGACGGGTAATGAAGGCTCTCTGGTCTTATTGCCAGAGAATGCCTAGGCTCTTCCCAAAACCAATGGCAGAGATTGCCATGCAAAGGGGGAAGGGTTCGAAGATGCTGCGTTTTTTCATCATAGCGCTTGCGGTGCTGATGGCGGCACCCGCTATGGCACAAGGCACTTATCCGACACGGCCAATCCGTTTCATTGTGCCCTTCGCGCCCGGCGGATCGAATGATCTCACCGCAAGGCTCATGGCGCCGCGCATGGCGGTGCGGCTTGGTCAGCCTGTTGTGATCGAAACCCGTTCAGGTGCGGGCGGCATGACTGGGGTGGATGTTGCCGCCAAGGCCCCGGCTGATGGTTATACGATGGCGCTTGGCACCACTGGCGCGATTGTCATTGGCCCAAGCTTGACCCGCAACCCGCCCTTTGTCGCCGAACGCGATCTGGCGCCGATAACGCTTGCGATCAATGTGCAGGTGCCGATTGTGGTGCCGGCGCAATCGCCCTACCGCAGCTTGCAGGATTTTTTGGCGGCGGCGAAGGCGCAGCCGGGCAAGATCACCTTCGGGTCAAGCGGCACGGGTGGCATGCCGCATCTGGCAGGGGAATTACTGAACCAGGTGGCCGGCGTGCAGATGGTGCATGTGCCTTATCGCGGTGGCGGCCCGGTCGGTACCGCGCTGCTTCAGGCAGAAGTGGATATGGGCATGTCGGATATGTCTGTCTTTCTGGCACATCACCGTGCCGGAACGATGCGTATTCTGGCGGTGGGCAGCGCCCAGCGCCTGCCCTATCTGCCGGATGTGCCAACCCTGGCGGAATCGGGCATCACCGGCGTTGAGACCAGCAATTGGCATGGGCTGGTGACGGCCGCCGGCGTGCCAGACGCAATCCTGGATCGGCTCAATGCCGCGGCTGCGGCATCCTTGCGGGATCCGGAAGTGGTGAAGGCGCTGAACGAACAAGGCATAGACCCGGTCGGCAGCAGCCGCGCCGAATTGGCGGCACTCATCAGGGCGGACAAGGCGCGTTGGGCTGAAGTGATCCGCCGCGCCAATATCCGGCCAGAGTGAAGGGCGATCGCCTCACTGCCTGCCAAATGGGCTGGGTCAATAGCCGGTGCAGGCAAGCAGCGCAGAAATCTGCGCGGCTTGCTTCACGATGCGCGCCGCTGACATGAAGGCCGCAACACTCACCGCGCTTTCCGGCACGGCGGCCACCTGCACCGGGATAGGCTTGGCGCGCTTTGCCTATGTGCCGCTTTTTCCGGCGATGGTTGCGGCCGGGTGGGTAGATGGCGCGGAAGCGGGTTTGCTCGGCGCACTGAATCTCACAGGTTATCTGATTGGTGTTGGCGGCGTGCGGGCCTTGGCGCGGCGCGTTTCCGTCCCGCGCGCCTTGGATATGGGCATGGCTTTTGCGGTGCTCGCTTTCGCGGCCTGTGCCTGGCATGGCGGCTTGGCTTGGCTTGGGTTTTGGCGCTGCCTGGCGGGGATTTCGGGCGGCATGTTGATGGGCCTTGCCGGGCCTTCAGTGCAGGCGGTCACACCAGCGGAACGGCGCGGCCGCGCAGGCGGGATGGTGCTGTTCGGTGTGGGGGGAGGCATCATACTCGGGGCCTTGCTGGTGCCGCTATTGCTGCAAGGCGGCGTCGCCATGGCCTGGCTTGGGCTGGCAGCCGTTACGTGTTTGCTCTGGCTTGTGATGCGCCCCTTCTGGCCGCGCCCGCCAGCGGCGGAAACCGCGCCGGTGGGCCGCGCGCCCCCGGCGCTTGGTATCACCATTGCCTATGCGCTTTCAGGCGCTGGGCTGGTGCCGCCGATGCTTTACCTGTCCGACCTTGCCGCGCGGGGCAGGGGGCTTGGCGTGGCACTTGGCGCCGGCATGTGGCTGCTATTTGGCCTTGGCTGCATCGCGGGCGCCGTGGTGGGCGGGCG
>CAMCEP010000237.1 GCA_945873675.1 Asaia bogorensis | reverse complement strand
TACGCGAGCATTTTTCCGAGGCGCAGATTGTTGAACTCACGCTCCGCATCACGCTCTGCGGCTTTTTCAACCGGTTTACTGGTGCGCTTGGCATTGATGAGGCGGCGCACAAGGCGGCAGCCGAATAAGCCAGGTCACGCCCCCTTCACACCACCCGCCGTCAACCCAGCCACAATCTGCTTTTGCGCAACCAGCGTCAGGATCAGCACGGGCGCTGTCACCAATAGCGCCGCGGCTGAAAGCGGCCCCCAGGCGATTTGCTCAAAGGTCAGCATGTTGTTCACCGCAACCGGCAGCGTGCGGGTTTCGCGTCCCGCCAGCACCATGGCGAAGATGAAATTGTTCCAGGAAAAGATGAAGGACAGGATGGTGGCAACTGTAATCCCTGGCCGGGCGAGTGGCATCGCCACATAGCGAAACGCCTGCCAGATAGTGGCTCCATCCACCAAGGCCGCTTCTTCCAGCTCCGGCGGCAGGCCCTCAAAGAAGGAAATCATCACCCAGACCACAATCGGCACCGTGATCACCAAATGCGTGATGACAATGGGCGTGAGCGTGCCGGTCATGCCAAGCCATTGGAACAGCAAAAACAACGGGATCAGATAGGAAAGCCCAGGCGTGATGCGCGCAATCAGGATAAGCGCGGCAGCCCGCATGGCGTGCATCTTCGCAATGCCATAGCCCGCCGGTACGCCAATCAGCAGCGCAATCCCGGTCGCGCCAAAAGAAACTACAATGGAATTCCAGGCAAAGCGCAGGAAATCATTGCGCGCGAAAACTTCGCGGTAATTGTCCAAGGTTGGCGATTCCGGAATGAACACCGGCGGCCAATCCGTATTGTCCAGCTCATTCTTGAAGGATAGCGACAGCATCCACAGAAAAAACAGGATGGCCGGCGAAACCAGCACCAGCACCGAAAACCCAAAGCCGATATTGCCGATCAGCCGGCGCAGCCGATACTGCGCGGCGCTGCGAAGACGCAAATCACTCATGTCATTTTCACCCGTTGGCGCGTCCATAGCAGCAGCGCGGCCAGCGCCAAGATGATGATGAAGAACACCACCACCACGGCCGAGGCATAGCCGACATTGTAGAAAGCAAAGGCCTGCAGATAGAGGAAGATATTGATCGTCTCACTGGCCGAACCCGGCCCGCCCTGGGTGATGACATAGATCGTATCAAAGGCCTTCAGCGCATCAATGCAGCGGATAATCAGCGCCACCACAATAAAGGGCATCAGCAAGGGAAGCGTGATGTGGCGAAAGGCCTGCCAGCCATTGGCGCCATCAATCTTCGCGGCCTCATAAGGATCAATGGGCAAGGAAGCGAGGCCACCCAGGATCAGCAGCATCACCAAAGGCGTCCAATGCCAGACCTCAATCATCACCAAAGTCGGGATCACCGTGCTGGTGCTATAGATCCACATGCTGGGCGGCAGACCCACCTGGGCCAGAAGCCAATTCAGCACGCCAAGCTGCGGGTGGAAGGTCATGGTCCACACCAAGGCGACCGCCACGGGTGTTGCCATCATGGGCAGGATGAAAATGGTCCGCGCCAGGCCGCGCATCGGGAATTTGCGATTGAAGGCAAGTGCGGCCGCCAGCCCCAATATCATCGGGAAGACCACCGCCAGCACGGTGTAGAATAGCGTGCGCAGCATGGCCCAGCCGAAGCGGGAATCAGAAAATAGCTTGATGTAATTATCGAACCCCACCCAGCGCCGTTCCCCGCCCAGATGCCAATCATGGGCCGAGACATAGATGGTGAAAATCCAGGGAAAGATGATGACCGCAAGCACCACCACCGCCGCGGGGACGATGAACCAGCCATAATGCCGGGCGTAATTGCGTGCCCGCTGAGCCCCAGGGGGGCTCGCGGTGATGGTTTCAGCTTGCTGCATCAGTTTGCGTAAGCCTCAGCTTTCCCGTTCGCTTTGCTCGAGAACCGGGCGGAATTCAGCCGTGGCGCGACGCAATTCAGTCGCCACATCCGAACCGCTGATGGTGTTGGTAAGCGCGGTACCGATCACGTCGCGGAACTGCGTCACCGGTACAATTTCCGGCAGGCCGGCGCGCGCAATCTTGGCACTTTCATTGAGCGAGTTGAAGAATTCGCGCGGGAAGGTGCTGGCGGCAATCGCCTGTTCATTGCCGAAGGGGCTGCTGCGCGCCGGCACGCCAGCACCGCTAGTCAGGAAGCGGAGTTGGTTTTCCTTGCCAAGCGCCCATTGCAGATAAAGCCAGGCTGGGCCCTTTTTGCGCGATGCTTCGGGAATGCCATAGCCCGCGCCAAACAGGCAGCAATGGTGATTGGCACCGCGCCCCTTCGGCACCAGCGCATAGCCAACCTTGCCCGCCACGCGCGACCGCGCCTTGTCTTCCAACGGTGCCGCGAAACCAATGCCATCAATCCACATGGCCGCGCGGCCCTGCATGAAGGTGGTTTGGCATTCATTCCAATTGAAGCCGATGGACCCGGGCGGTGAGACATCGCGCAAGAACTTCTTGTACATCTCGCCAGCCCAGATCGCGTCATCCGTATCCGTGATCAATTGGCGATTAGCGTTGATCATGTCGCGCTGCGCGGTGCCAAGCAGATAGGTGGACCACAGCACCACATTGGCATTCTTCAAGCCGCGCCCGACATGGCCATAGATCTGGCGTGACGGATCGGTCAGCGCCTTGGCAGCTTCATACATGCCATCAAAGGTCGTCGGCACAGCGATATTCTTCGCGGCAAGCAATTCCTTGTTGTAGTAAAGGATGAAGTAATCCGCGAAGGCCGGCAGCGAATCCATCCGCCCATCGGCTTGCGTTGCATATTGCACCATCCCGGCGCCAAAATCGGCGAAGTCGAAATCAGGCGCGGTGATGGATTGATCCGCCATCAGCGCCTTGATGTCGGTGTTCCAGCGCGCCTTGCCCACTTGCCGCTTATTCACATGCAAGCTGAGTTCCGCCACATCAAAGGAAGGCCTGCCAGAGGCATATTCCACAATGATCTTCTGGCGATGCTGCTGTTCCGGCACCACTTCAATGCCGCAGCGAATGCCCGTCAGGTCTTCGAATTCCTTGTTGTTTCGTTGCAGCAGCAAGCCACGCGGCGATGTTTGCAAGGTGACTTCAATGCGTTCACCCGCGAAGCGCTTCCAATCGAAGCGGCTTTGCGCATTGGCTTGCCGCACAAAGGCAGGCGCGCCGAGCAAGGCAGCGGTTGCGCCAAGCGCCTGGCGGCGCGTGATCTGATTGGCCATTTTCCGGACCCTCCCATTTTCGGGCGGCTTGGGTGCCGCCCTGTTCCTGGCATGATCCTTCCCGTAACCGCGCCCTACTGCAAGCGGGTAATTACACGGCCTCGCGCCGCAGGGCGTCCAGCACCGCCGGGTCGGTGATGGGGCTGGTATCCCAAGGCGGCGGCGGGGGCGGGTCCAGCGTCTCAAATACGGTGGAGAGTTCGATATTCCCGGCATCCGCAGGCCGTGGATAAGGCGTGGGGTCCGGCGCGCCTGGTATTTTGGGCCGGCCAATGCCGATGAAGAAATCCTCAAGCCCCGCCGGGATCAGCAGCCAGAGGAATCGGAAGGGATAGGCGCCATCATTAATGAAGCCATGCCGAATATGGGGCGGCGCCACCATGAAACTGCCGGTCGGGATGCGCCGCACCACGCCATCCAGCCGCCCCAGCGCCTCCCCGGCCACCACCCAGAAAATCTCAGTCTGGGCCGGGTGGGCATGTTCGCGGATTTTGCCGAGCGGCGGCAATTCCTGAAGCCCCGCCGAAAACCCTGAAGGCATTCCCGCCATGCGGGGTGAGGTCAGCACCTCGATCCAGCCATTGGCGGGTTGCGGCTGCCAATGCTGCGCCCCGCCCCCCGGCGGGATGAAAACAAAACCACCGGCTTGGGGCATGGGTTCCTCTTTCAATGCAGGCGCGGGCGCTTCAGGAATTGCACCCGATCGGCTGAGGTGATGGTCACATCCCGCCGCGCCTTGCCCCGGCTGACCTGAAGCCGGATATTCGTGCCCGCAGGCCCCATGGCCCAAATGGCGCGCCAAAAATCGGCCAATTCGGTGACCTCGGCGCCCTCCACCGACAGGATGCGGTCGCCATTGCGCATCCCCGCAGCCTCGGCCGGACCACCGGGTGCGAGCGAGGCAACCGAAATCCCCTCCTCATCCTCGGTCGCGTAAAGCCCAAGCCAGGGGCGCGGCGGGCCAGATCGGCGGCCTTGATTCACCAGATCATCCAGAATGGGGATGAGCTGATGGACCGGAATCACCATGTTCAGATCAAGTCGGCGACCTTCTTCGCCCTGCTGCAAAATCAGGGAACCAACGCCCACCAGCTTGCCATCAGGGCCGAAAAGCCCGGCGCCGCCCCAGGAAGGATGGGCAGGTGCGACAAATAGCGCTTCTTCCATCAGATATTCCCAATAGCCGGCGAATGGTTGGCGCGCGACCAGCTTGCCCGCCACCGCATGGGCGCGCCCACCCGCCGCCGACATGACGGTCGCGGCGCCAACCTTCAGGCTTTCGCTATCGCCCAGGGTCGCCGGCTTCAAAGGAATCTTCCCCAGGGCCTGCACCAGGGCAAAGCCGGTTTCCTGATCCACTGCCAGCGCATGGCCAGCAACCGCTCGGCCTTCGGCGGTGGTGATCCAGATCGTCTCAGC